>CAZHIO010000072.1:0-5316 GCA_964532615.1 uncultured Planctomycetia bacterium | reverse complement strand
CGCGGTAGGAGAATATAAAGCATTACGGGAAGACTCCGCTATAATGATCCTGAAAGAGGCCGTGATCGTATATCCGGACAGCCGGATAGCGGAATTTTTAAGCGATATCTATTATAAGCGGACCGATCTGGACAAGGCGCTCCTTTATCTGGATAAGGCGATCAAAGTCGATTCCGGAAATTCAAAGCTATCCGAAAAGCGCGAAAGGATCATCAAAGAAAAGGCGCTCTTCGATGTCGAGAAGAGAAGCGCCCTTCCATACTTTGATCTGAGATACGAAAAAGACCTTCCTGTGGACGCGGAGGCTATGGGGAAGATATTGGAGAAGGCCTATATTGAAGTAGGTGAGGATCTTTCGTTCTTTCCTAAAGCCAGGACAGCGATATTCTTTTATTCGGAGAAGAACTTCAGGGAGATATTCAGGATGCGTGACATCGTAAGAGCGTTTTACGACGGAAATATACGCATACCGCTGCCTGCGGCATCGTCCGGTGAGAAAGAGCTGGTCAGCTATTTATATCATGAGTACACGCATGCCATAATATCCGCCAAGACCAATAACAACTGCCCGGTATGGTTGAGCGAGGGTATTGCCGTATACGAGGAGCTTAAACGCACCAGACCCGGAGCTCTCGTCAATATCCCGGAAAGCGCGCTCACCGATCCCGGGGTCTCCGTTCAGGCGCTTGAAGGGGTTTTCGGCGACCCGGCAGCCGATCCGGGGAGGCTCGTATTGACGTATATGCTGGCGTACACCGCAGTTGAATATATAGTGGAAGGTTGGGGAATGAAGGCGCTCGACGGGGTGCTGTCCAGGATATCTTCCGGAAGCCACGCCGTTAACGCCATAGACGACGAGTTGCTTATGAGTGAGAAGGAATTCAACAGAAGGTGGTCGGATTTTGTGATCAGAAAGTATATTAATAAAGGAGGGTAAGGGAGAATATGAGTAAATCGTTAAAAGGAACAAAGAGTGAAAAGAACCTATTGGCGGCTTTTGCCGGCGAGTCTCAGGCGAGGAACAGGTACACTTATTTCGCTTCGGCAGCCAGAAAAGAAGGATATGAGCAGATAGCGAATATATTTGCCGAGACTGCGGAGAACGAGAAAGAACATGCAAAGGTCTTCTTTAAGCATCTTGAAGGCGGAGAGGTTACTATAACCGCGGGTTATCCGGCAGGGTCGATAAAGGACACCAAGTCGAATCTCGAGGCCGCGGCGGCGGGGGAGAATATGGAGTGGACCAGCCTGTATTCGGATTTCGCCAACACCGCGAAAGAAGAGGGCTTGCCGGATGTCGCGAGGTCGTTCGAGCAGATATCGAAAGTGGAGAGATTCCATGAGTCGAGATACAGGCGGCTGATCGATAATCTCAAGAATAGAGAGGTCTTTAAGAAGAAGGATAGCGCGAAGTGGCACTGCATAAATTGCGGGTATGTCATGGAGGCGGCGGCCGCTCCCAACGAATGCCCGGCATGCAAGCATCCTCAGGCTTTCTTCGAGCTGCTCAGCGAAAATTACTAACGATCGTAAAATATGAAGAGAATAGGTTTTCATCCGGAAGAGGTTCTCTTCTCTCCGAGCACTAAATGCAATCTCTCGTGCGGGCACTGCGATATCCGGCAGAGCGGGGAGAGCCTTTCCTCCGTAGCGGCTTCCGGATTTTTAGACGAGTGCAAAAGACTCGGCTTAAGGAGAGTGGGCTTTACCGGGGGCGAGCCTTTCCTGGCGATAGACTTTTTGTGCGCGCTCACAAGGAGCGCGGTTAAGCGCGGATTTCTATTCGACAGGATAATGACTAACGCCGTATGGTGGCGTGATGAGAATGATCTGAAGGTCATCCTCATCAAGCTTTTTAATGCCGGCTATGACGGCTCGATATGTGTCAGCTTAGACGCTTTCCATAAGCAGGACATATATAAGGTAGCGCTTTTTATAAGACTCGCCGAGCGTATCTGGAATAGGCCCGATATCATATCTATAGCTTATGTACGCGGAGCCAGGGACGTCCGGACTAAAGAGAAGATAGCTAAGCTTAATAAAATTCTTAAAGGGCGCCCGGCCGGGAGCCCATTGAGGCTATTGCATATAGATATCTCTCCGCTCGGAAAAGCTTCAAGATATGCCGAAGCCTGGGGAGATAAGTGGTTTAAAGAAGATTACTGTCAGGGCCCCGGCAATGTCTTCTTTGTGATGCCTGACGGCGGCGTTAAGCCATGTTGCGGATACGCAAATGATAGGAGCGAACTTTCGATCGGCAGCATAAAGAGCGACTCTGTGAAAGATATAATGAAGAATGTCCGGAATAATAAATTCGTCGATTCGGTATTTAACCGCGGGCTGAGCCGCATCCGCAAGGCCTTAGAGGCGTCCGGTGTAAAATTTCCCGGGAAGACAGAGAGCCATTGTTATTTCTGCGACTATATCCTTACAAGAGTTCCGAGAAGCGTTCTGACGAAGTGCCTTACCTCTCTGCTGCTGGCTTTTCTGTTATTGGCGACGGATCTTTGCGCGCAGGAGCTGATCGCCGGAAAGGATCTGCGCAAGATCCCGGCCACAGTTATTAAAAAGTTCAGCGTGCCGAGAGGATATCATGAAGGCCTTTTTTACGACGGCAAATCTCTCTGGCTGGCCAACGGCGATAAGCGCAATATATTGGTCATAGACCCTTCAAGCGGCATCGTCACGTCGAGCGTTCGCGGCGTATCGGATTTCGTCGAGGCCTTTATAAAGACGGATGACGGATCTGCATTTTCGACGGAATGGAATACGAAGAAGATATACAGGGTAAAGATAGAAGGTGGCGGACTATTACCGGATAAAGAAGCCTCATTCGACCCCGCTCATCCGGCCGGGCTTATCTGCGCCGGTAAACGCCTATTCGTTGTGACATGGACCAGGGGTTTCGGAACGAAGTTTCATATAGTAGAATTAGATGCGGAGCTGAATATCATTAACAGGGTGGTAATAAAAGAGATCCAGGAACCGGATCAGCTTGCCTGGGACGGAAGAGATCTGTGGATATCGAGCTGGTACTCAAGAGCCGTCTACAGGGTGAATATCGAAAGATGGGAGATATCGGGATACTTTAAATCGCCCGTTTCCAAGACTACCGGGATCGCGTGGGATGGAAGATATATGTGGCTAACAGGTACATATAGCGATCTGTATCGGATCGATATAGGTAAGTGAGATTAAAGAGGCCTGTCTTATGAGAAAATCGATAGCTGTCGCGATCTCCGTGATAATGTTATTAACCGGCCGCTCTTGCGTTTACGCTAAAGACAGGGTGATCGAAAAACTTGAGATCACATCAAGCGCTTTCAAGGAGGGCGGGATCATACCCAAGAGATATTCCGGTTACGGAGATAACGTCTCACCGGACATAATGTGGTCAAAGGCTCCGATTGGCACCAAGTGCATAGCCATAATATGCGAGGATCCCGATGCCGTAACGGGCGTATGGACTCACTGGGTAATATATAATATCCCTAATAAGCTCGGAGCCTTGCCTGAGAAGATCCCGCCGCATGAAGCTCTACCGGACGGATCATTGCAGGGGATCAATGATTTTAAGAAGACCGGCTACGACGGACCGCACCCGCCTTACGGCACCCATAGGTACTTCTTCCGCGTGTACGCTTTAGATACCCGCCTGAATTTAGACCGAAACGTCACTAAGGATGAGCTCCTGCACGCCATGGAAGGCAATCTCCTCGCCGAGGGATCCCTGATGGGCCGGTATTCCAAATAAATCTCCTCTATAAAAAAATACTCTTGACAACTTTTTGAGTTTAGGTATAATGGTTTAGTTGTTAGCACTCGATTTGAATGAGTGCTAACAAGAGAAGATGACAAAAGAAAATATAAACGGAAGGAGGAGAGTAAAGATGAAGATACAGCCATTGGCGGACAGAATATTGGTGAAGGTGCTTGATGCAAAAGATGTGACCAAGGGAGGCATAGTGCTCCCCGATTCAGCGAAAGAGAAGCCGCAGGAGGCGGAAGTGGTAGCCGTAGGCAAAGGCAAGGTTACGACGGAGGGCAAGGTCGTGGCGCCGGAAGTGAAGCCGGGGGATAAGATCCTCTTCGGAAAGTATTCCGGAACAGAGATAACGGTTGACGGAAACGAATATCTTATTCTTAAGGAAGAAGATATCTTAGCGATAGTGAAGTAGCGCTCAGCTTTAAGAGCGGTTAGCGTAAAAATACCATATGCGAAAAACAGGAGGTTAGAAAGACATGGCAAAACAGTTACTATATAGCGAGGAAGCCCGCAGGGCGATCCTGAGGGGAGTCGAGCAGCTCGCTAGGGCGGTGAAAGTGACGCTCGGTCCGAAGGGGCGCAACGTGGTGCTCGATAAGAAATTCGGAGCGCCTACGATCACTAAGGACGGCGTTACGGTAGCGAAGGAGATCGAGCTTAAAGACCCTTATGAGAACATGGGCGCGGAGCTCGTGAAAGAGGTCGCTTCGAAGACATCGGATATAGCCGGTGACGGCACCACTACAGCAACCATACTCGCCGAAGTTATATTCAGGGAAGGCATGAAGAACGTTACGGCCGGAGCGAATCCTATGGCGCTTAAGCGCGGCATAGAGAAGGCGGTAGAGAAAGTCGTAGAAGAGCTCGGGAAGCTCGCAAAGAAGATCAACGTTATGGATAAGAAGGAAGTGTCACAAGTAGCTTCCATAGCGGCGAATAATGACCGCGAGATAGGCGATCTTATCGCAGATGCGATGACTAAGGTAGGCAAAGACGGCGTTATTACGGTAGAGGAAGGTAAGGCGTCGAAGACGGAGCTTGAGCTGGTCGAAGGTATGGAGTTCGATCAGGGTTATCTATCCCCGTATTTCGTCACTGATCCCGAGAAGATGGAAGTCTCGCTGGAAGATCCTTATATCCTTATACACGAGAAGAAGATATCCAGCATGAAGGATATCATTCCTCTTCTCGAAAAAGTCGCAAGGGCAGGCAAGCCGCTCCTGATACTCTCGGAAGAGACGGAAGGGGAAGTCCTCGCTACCCTCGTGGTTAACAAGATCAGAGGCACTCTCCAGTGCGCCGCGGTAAAAGCCCCGGGCTACGGAGACAGAAGAAAAGCTATGCTGGAGGATATTGCGGTACTGACCGGCGGCAGAGCGATAACCGAAGACCTTGGGATCAAGCTCGAGAACGTGAAGATCGAAGAGCTTGGCAGAGCCAAGAGAGTAAGAATAGACAAAGACAATACTACCATCGTCGAAGGGGCCGGCAAGACAGCCGACATTCAGGCGAGGATAAGCCAGATAAAGAAACAGATAGAGAACACGGAT
>CAZHIO010000071.1:0-5331 GCA_964532615.1 uncultured Planctomycetia bacterium | reverse complement strand
CCCCGCGATACGCCTACCGGGCTGGGCTGCTGCCTACAGGTTCGATTAGGAAAAAGGCGAAGGAGCGGCAGGACCCGAATTTTAGATTGAATTGACACGTATATTTTGTTAGACTTTAAGCCAATGGAACCGATACTCGAAGTGAATAACGTCACGAAGGATTTTACGGCCCCTTTTTCCGTCTCCGGACTATTGCACTCTGGTTTCAAACGGCCATCCGTCACTCACGCCCTCAGCGATGTATCATTCACTTTAAATAAAGCCTCGGCGCTGGCCATACTCGGCCCGAACGGCGCCGGCAAGACCACTCTTCTGAAGATCCTGTCCACTTTGATACTTCCGGATAAAGGCACGGTGCGGATAGACGGCTTACATCTTGGCTCCGACGATCTGAGGATAAAAACCTCGGTCGGACTATGCGCATCGGCCGAGCGAAGCTTCTATTGGCGGCTCACCGGAAGACAGAATCTCGCGTTCTTTGCCGCCATGTACGGACTGGATAAGGCCCGAGCCTCTTCGAGGATCGATGAGCTTTTTAAGCTTTTCGGAATAACCTATGCGGATAAGCGTTTCGACTCCTATTCGACAGGAATGCAGCAAAAATTCGCTCTCTCCCGCGCACTCATGCATGATCCGCAGATACTGCTCCTCGACGAGCCGACTAAGAGCCTCGATTACGCATCGGCGCTCGAGCTGAGAAGTTTCGTAAAAGAGATCCTGATAGCTAAGCAAGGGAAGACCGTTATATTCACAACTCACCGCATGGACGAGGCGCTCGACTTTGCCGATCTATTCATGGTACTGAATAACGGCCGTAATTTTGGGTTCGGTTCGCTCGATGATCTAAGACGAAAAGCCGGCGCTCTGTCGGCGTCTCTCGGCGAAATATTCGTGCGCCTTACGGGAGGATCTTGAGCCGTGTTAAAGAAGCCTTTCGCTTTCCTGAAGAAAGATTTTCTCGCGGAATCCAGCTACAGTCTCGCGTTCCTGTTTAATTTTGCCGGCATACTGACGAGCATACTCGGCTACTTCTTTATCAATAAGATGTTCGGCTCTCAGATAGTTCCGCATCTCGAAGAATTCGGCGTCAACTACTTCTCTTATGTCCTGTTAAGCATGGCATTCTTCGGATATATCGGAGTCGGGCTCGGGGCTTTTTCCGAACGCATCCGCGCCGAGCAGGTCCAGGGGACTCTCGAGTCGGTGCTCTTGAGTCCGACCGGGATACCCACAATATTGTTCTCCCTTGCGTTATGGAATTTAGTCCTGGCAACGCTGGATATGGCGGCCTATATTCTGTTCGCGGTATTCTTATTTAAGATCGACTTTACGAGCATAAATATCCTATCGGCTTTTGTTGTATTCCTGCTGACGGTGATATCATTCAGCAGTTTAGGTATACTCTCGGCATGCTTCATCATGGTCTTTAAGCGCGGGAATCCGTTCAGCTGGTTAGTGGCAAGTCTCGAGGGATTGATCGGAGGGGTTTACTTCCCTATAACGGTGCTTCCGGGCTGGATGCAGTCTCTTTCGCAATTCTTCCCGATCACATACGCCGTACGGGCTATAGAACTTGCTGTGTATAAAGGTTACGGCGTCGCCCAGCTGTCTAAAGAGATCTGCTTCCTTCTCGCCTTCTCGGCTCTCCTTCTGCCTATGAGCCTTGCCGCATTCAGGTACAGCATCAAGAAAGCCCGCAGAGACGGAACCCTATCGCAATATTGATTTGCCTATACGCGCCAGATTATCTTTCGTAGTAATTCTCCGAGGGAATGCTGTACTGAATAAGAATTTCGTTTTTTTCAATATCCCCTCTCTCGAGGCAAGATATACGGCATAAGACGAATACCGGCGGATCTTTCTATTCATGATATCTCTAATAAAGATATTTTCGGCGATTGAAAACTTTTTCGGCTTAACAGCCATTATCACGTCGTCCGGCACATCGCCGGAGAGCATCTCTTTTACAAGGTATAATCCATAGTATATAAGCCGCTCCATCCGGAATTCACGCGCCATGGATACGAGCTTCTTCCAGTCCAGCCTGCTTCCGTAATAGGCTATCAGCCGCTGGATCTCATACAAAAATACAAGCTGATCAAAATCATGCTTCAGAGCGTGATCGCATAGATAGAGTATATTGATCTCGGGCTTTAGAGTTACTATGGAACCGTAGCCATTAAACGCTTCGGTCTCCTCCCATACCCGGGCCATATCCATCCCCAGCGAGCCGTCGTAAGTAAGAAATGTGTTATTTATCAGGTGCCGATGAATATGAACGGTTATCTCCTCCGGATCATGCGGCATATTTTCAAACTCGGCGATCTTCTCATCCATAACGGCTATATCAAGATCCAGTCTGGGACGGTAAAATCCGTCATATATAAGAGAGTCTACGGCAGGACCCTTGAATAGCAGCGTCTTTATTTTAATGGAATCGAGGCGCTTAAAGACGCGTTCGGCGCGATTGATAAAATCCGCGCCTTTAGCTATATGCAGATAGTACGTTTGCCGGAATTGTTCGCGGAACTCATCCGGTATCATGCGCCCTTGAGCGTCAATGGCGAGCAGATTATTATAGAACGGGAAGAAGACCCCCTCCCTAACGCTATTTTCGAGCAGGTATTTCCAGTCACATCGAGCACTGATAAATTCGCTTACGCTTACATTCTCAAAGCCGTTTTTTATCATCGATACGATAAACCGGTCGTCGCGGGAGGTCTTTGAATTCATCGCGTCATGCCTTAAATTTGTATGACAGGTATAGCTCGTCCGGGGAAATATTAAATCCGGATGGGATGTCCGTATCGCTTCTGAATCCTATTTGAGTATAAAGGGCTACCGCCGGACGGGCCTTCTTATTCACAAAAAGGCCTATCTCCCGCGCGAAGCTTGAGCGCGCTCTTGCCAGCGCTTCGAGCACCATCATCCTGCCTATTCCGAGCCCTCGTAGAATAGGCTTAACTTCGAGCGAGAATATTACCCATACGGACGGATCTTTTTCATGTCGCGTAACGGTAAGCCCTCCGGCGATCTTTTTATCTATTTCAGCGACGAGCCAAAAACCCTCTTTACCCGCACTCTCTATGCCTCTTCTTATATCAGCGCCGTTCATAAGATACAGGTCTCTCATTCCCTCTTCGTCTTCCGGAGAGGCGCTTCTTATGCATATGTTTGGCCTAATGATCTTCTTAGCGATAATGCGATAAACCGCGCGGGCCTGGATGCGCGATAAGATAGCCATAATAATTTTAGATATAGCCCCGAGCGCCGATACCGGATATCGCATAAGCGGGCTGACTTTCGCGATCATGCCGTTAATAAACAGGCTTCTTCCGGAAGAGAGATCAATACGCCTACCGCCGCGTTCGACCGATACGACCCTTGCCAGAATATCTTTTTTCGATATCTCCCCGTCCGCGCCGAAAGACATGTCGCCTTTTGGAATAACGTGCTCGCCGGCGAGCCTTATCACCCTATGCATATAAAGATTATCGTCTTTTCTGAACAGGATTATCTCGCCTATTCTTATGGGAGCGACCGGGTCATTGACAGGCACTAAATTTACCCAGTCCCCGCTGCGTATGAACGGGTGCATGCTGCCGCCCTTGACCTGCATGCGCAGCTTTTCAGACTTTTGCGCGATGTCCTGATATATGGGATAGAATTCTTTCGCCGGGCAAAATAAAGTCATTTCACACCGCATTCTTGATAAGCTCGATAGCGCTCTTGTCGGGGAGGAAACCCAGCTCGAAAGAAGGGGTATCGGCTATCAGGCTTTCGAAGTGCCCAAGCACTCTCGACGAGGCCTCTTCGTCCCACAGCGGAATGAGCGCCTGTTCGACAAGCCGCCGTATAGTATCACCGGAGGATAGCTTTGTCAGATAGTTATGCTTGGACTGCTTGATAAAGAAGAGGGCTTTCAGGTCTCCACCTACCGGAGATGCAACCGGAAATTCGCCATGCCACGGGGTACCGAAGACTCTCCATCTGCCGCGATGGAATCTTATAGCAAGCTTATCGTCATTCAAGAGATGCTCGCGCTCGACCTCTGGCCGGAATAGTCTAAGTAGAGTGGACTTACCCGCTCCCGAGCGGCCTATGAAACATAACCCTTTTCCTTCCGACACCACACCTGCCGAGTGCAGGAGAAATCCGCCGCGGCGGCTCAATAAATTAATGATAAGGAATTGGGAGAGAAAACCCCTGAAGACCTCTGTCGGCGTCTTTTGGTAGCTTATGCCCTTTGTATAAGCGGAATTGAATATTGTCAGGTTTTCCGGAATGCCGTTTTTTGGACTCGGGCCGATCTCGATAACATTCCGACCACGCCGGCGGAAGAGTTGCCAATTACCGAGAGGATTAAATATATGACTGCGTCCCGAAAGCACCGGCGGAGGCTGTATCTTTACATCAAGCCTGCACTGGCAACGGCTCGGGGTCTTAACTATAAAATCTTTATAGAACCCTATATCGCGGAAACGCTCTATATCTATCGAGCTGTCGAGGCTGATTACAATATCAGCTACGCGTATAGCTACGCTTCTTCCGGTCTTGGTCATTTATTTTATCACTGTCTATTATCTTAGTGATTCGATTAATATGTTCATCTCCGTCGTCATTGCAAGCGAAGCGAAGCAATCTCCATCGTCATTGCTCCTTACAGCTGAATCAATACTATTTGCTGCGTAGCTAAAAACGGTATTACGATGCTCTGTAAGTTCTATTACACTGACTGCAGCGCCTTCCGGTCCTGGACCTCGTTGTCGAGTTTGCGGAGCTTTTGCACGCGGTTAGTAGCGTGTCCTCTATCACGAGCTTCACCTCTTTCATCTCCGGCTTCTTATACGGCTTTTTTTGCATATTCCACCTCCTCTTTTTTTTCGAAGAACTTCTTTTCCAGACACTTAGTGTATTCGCATATATAGTCTACTTTTTTACTTAGGCTCTTGCCTTCGATTTCGGCGGCAGCCGCGCATTGTGAACATATAAGCACCATGCTGCACGACAGGCACTCGGAAGGCACAAAATCCTTTCGCCGGGCTTCGCACTCATTTATGAGCTTTTTCCATGCGTCTTTAAAAGACGTCTCCCTTAAGGAATGTTGAAAACTTATGAACATCGTGCAGGGGCTTAAAATACCATAGGGATTGATATTAAATGCGAAGACGCCGCCGCCACACACAGGGGGCTCTTCATATTTCTTGTTCCAGAAATTTGTAAACATCCAGTCGCAAGCCTTGAAATCCTGTTCAAGATCGAGCAGGGCCGCATCTTCAGCTCTCAATCGATACGCGACCGGTCCCATATCTCCGCCGAGACGCGGAGAGA
>CAZHIO010000070.1:0-5360 GCA_964532615.1 uncultured Planctomycetia bacterium | reverse complement strand
GCAAAAGTTACTGCCGACGACGTCTTTCACCTGCGGGAATTTCCCTTCATCGCATATTCTTATGAAAGGCTCGTTCTTATAAAAAGACTTATATTCGGATACTACAGCCGCCGTATCCATAGGTTTCTTGGTCTTAAGATATATGGTCGAAAGTATCCCCCGGCTCATGGGTATAAGATGAGGGGTGAAGACGATCTTTACCGCTTCTTTAGCCGCTTCGGACAAAACCATGTCGATCTCAGGCATATGCTGATGCTCGTTTATCTTATATGCCTTAAGGTTCTCGTTGATCTCGCTGAATAAGAGAGCCGTAGACGCGGCTTTACCGGCGCCGGTCGTGCCGCTCTTGGAATCGACTATGATATCGGATGCGTCCACCAAAGCCTTGCTTACCATAGGCAGGATACCCAGCAAAACGCTGGTGGGATAACAGCCGGGATTCGCGATCAATTTTGCTTTCTTTATCTTCTCTTTATTGATCTCGGGCAAACCGTATACCGCTTGCGCTAAGTTAGCTTTATCCTTATGCGGAACGCCGTAATGTTTCTCGTAAATCGCCGCGTCTAATCTGTAATCGGCGCTTAAGTCTATCACCCGTTTCCCGCTCTTCAGAAAGAGAGGCGTTATATCCATCGAGATCTTATGAGGCAGGGCCAGGAAGACGAGATCGACGTTCCGCGCGACAGCTTCAGGATCCGTAGGCTTGCACATAATATCGATCCTGCCCTTAAAGGCCGGCATCAGAGAACCGAGCGGCTGAGGGCCGTCCTGAACCGCCGAAAACGCGGAGACTTCCGCTATCTTTACGCCCTTGTGGCCGATAAGTATATTTACAACCTCTTCACCGGAATATCCGGTCACGCCTATCACACCGACTTTAAGCATCTTTTATCTCCATATTTTCTAAAGCTCCCGACGAGGCAGCATCTTTATATTAAAGCAAAAGACCTACCATGTCAACTAAAATCATCGTCGGAGTTGACCCGGTAGGTCTCTATATTGTCGTCGGGAAGCCTCTGTCAGGCTTCGCGATTATCTCTTAGTGAACTGGAATCGTCTCCTTGCTCTCTTCCTGCCGTATTTCTTACGTTCCCTGGCCCTCGGATCGCGCGTCAGGAACCCCGCCTTCTTGATAGCGGCTTTGAGATTCAGATCCATTTTCACAAGGGCTCTTGATATGCCTAATTTTACCGCTCCGGCCTGGCCGCTCAATCCGCCTCCGTTGCAGTTGGCGTATACGTCCAATTTCGAAACAAGGCTTACGAGCTCCAGAGGCTGCATTATCACCAGCCTGTTGACCTCTCTCGGGAAGTAATTCTCGAACGGCCTCTTATTGACCGTTATCTTTCCGTCTCCCTCGACGAGCCTGACACGGGCTATTGAATTCTTACGTCTTCCTGTAGCTATGTATTGAACTTTAGCGGCCATTTATCTCTTTCCTCTTTCCTTGATAACGAGTTCTTTTGGGTTCTGAGAAGCGTGCGGATGTTTATCGTCGGCGTATACCCTGAGCTTCTTAAGCAACTTTTCACCGAGCTTATTCTTCGGAAGCATTCCGTGAACGGCATGCCGTATCACGCGTTCGGGATCTTTTCTTAAGACGGTCTCCAGGTTCTCTATATTCAGGCCTCCCGGATACGCCGAATACCTCTTGTACTCCTTCTGAGCGAGCTTCTTGCCGGTGACTTTTATCATGCTCGCGTTGATTACGATCACTTCATCTCCGACGTTCTGATGAGGCGAATAGATAACCTTGTCTTTGCCCATTAATACGCTTGCGATCCTGGTGGCAAGGCGGCCCAGGATCTTATCCTTGGCGTCGACTATGTACCAGATCTTCTGTATCTCTTTATCTTTCGCTATGAATGTTTTCACCCTGTATCCTCTTTCAAGTTAGCTCAACCGGCGAGATAGCTTTATTGCCTACAGACAACGTAGAGCCGATTTAATAAGTTACTGATGTTATCACACCACCCTCATGGTTGTCAAATAAATATTTAAATAGGGTTGATGCTCTATTTTAAGATCGCGGCGAGGTGCGTTTCTATATCTTTAACGGCGACCTCGGTGACGGCGCCGGTCTTGCGGTCTTTTACCTCTACAACATCCCTCTTGGCATTCTTGGCGCCCACAATTATCTTTATAGGTATGCCTATAAGGTCGACGTCTTTAAATTTGACCCCGGCTGGCTGGTTCCTGTCATCAAAGAGCAGGTCTATGCCGGCTTTAATCAATCTATCATAGACATCTTCCGAGACGTCTTTGACCTTCTTGTCATCCATATTAAGAGCGATGATAACAACCTGATACGGCGCTATCGAAATCGGCCATATGATGCCGTCCTTATCGTTATTCGACTCTATTACGCTGGCTAATATCCTTGTGACGCCTATCCCGTAACAACCCATAACAGCCGAAAGCTCCTTACCGTCCTTGTCGAGCACCTTAGCTCCGAGCGCATCGGAGTATTTCGTGCCCAGCTTGAATGTGTGGCCCACCTCTATAGACTGTTTTATCTCTATAGCCTTACCGCAGGCAGGACAGCTATCGTCCTTTGTTATCATCCGGAGGTCGGCAAACTCCTTGGTCTCGAAGTCACGGTCGACATTGACATTTATTATATGAGCGTCTTTCTTATTGGCGCCGGTAATAAAATTAGCCATGGAATGCACGGCGTTATCGGCTATTATTCTGACGTCTCTTATGCCGACAGGGCCAGAAAACCCTACCGGCGCGCGTGTAACGGCCTCTATCGTCTTCGCATCCGCCAGCTCAAGCGAAACGGCCTTCAAGTAATTCTTCACCTTTGTCTCATTGGCCTCGTGATCACCGCGCAATAGCACCGCCACGATATTGCCGTCCGCTTTGTAGATAAGCGTCTTTACCAACTTTTCCGGTCCTACCCTGAGCAATTCGGCGACTTTTTCAATAGTGGTTATTCCGGGAGTATCGACCTGAGCCAGGGGCAGCAGTTTCTCTTTGGCTGCCGCAGACTTAGCCTTTGGCTTACATGCGGCGACTTCGGTGCTCGCTGAGTATTTACACTTCGCGCAGACCACAATCCTGTCTTCACCGGCTTCTGACGGCACCATGAACTCGTGAGATACGCTTCCGCCCATCATCCCGGGATCCGCCTCGACAGGTATATAAGGAAGGCCGCATCGCCTGAATATCCCGCGATAAGCGTCGTACATCTTCTTATAACTATCCTCCATCCCGGCGGCATCGCAATCGAACGAATAGGCGTCTTTCATGATAAATTCCGAGGTTCTCATAACGCCGAAACGCGGCCTTGGCTCATCCCTGAACTTTGTCTGGATCTGGTACAATATGATCGGAAGCTCTTTATAGCTCTTTACATTATTCGCTACCAGGTCCGTTATTATCTCTTCGTGCGTCGGTCCCAGAACAAGCTCTCTCCCGTGCCTGTCTCTGAATTTTATAAGCACATCACCGAGCAGATCGTAACGACCGGTCTTTTTCCATATTTCGGGTGGATTTATAGCCGGCAGCAGCACTTCCTGAGAGCCCTTGGCGTCCATCTCTTCCCTTATTATCTTTTTTACTTTTTCGAGCACGCGGAAACCGAGCGGCAGGTAAGAATAGACTCCCGATGTTAATTTTCTGATGAAACCGCCGCGCACCATAAGCTTATGACTTATTACCTCCGCGTCCTGCGGATCTTCTTTTAATGTCGGTATAAGGCTCTTTGACCATCTCATAATTTATCCAATTCCTTCATTAGTTCTGCAGTGAATCTATTCTCTTTAACGCGCCTGACTATCTTCCCTTTAATAAACAGTACTCCGGATCCGCGGCCCGCCGCTATTCCGATATCCGCCTCTTTCGCCTCTCCCGGCCCGTTCACTTCGCAGCCCATTATCGCGATCTTAGGATAACGGCCGGCATTCGGCCGGTAGCGCCTATCGGACAGAGCCCTCTCCGTTCTCTTCACTATCTCAATAAGATCTACCCGGCATCGGCCGCATGTAGGGCAGGATATTAATTCCGGGCCAAAGCTTCTTAAATTTAAAGAACTTAATATCCTCTTTGCGGCGATGACCTCTTCGACCGGATCGGCCGTTAAGGATACTCTTATAGTGTCTCCTATGCCATCCAACAGAAGAGCGCCTATGCCCACCGAGGACTTTACTATTCCGGTTTCGCAAGGACCCGCCGCCGTAATTCCGAGATGCAGCGGATAATCACAGAGACCCGACATCTTTCTGTAAGATTCCACCGTCGAGATAACATCGGATCCTTTAAGAGATATGATTATATCATGAAAATCCAGCTCTTCAAGAATTTTAAGGTACTTCTTCGCCGCGCCTGTCAGCGCCTCAGGCGTACTGCCTCCGGCTGACCCGGAATTCACGCCTATCCTTATAGGGATCCGCGAGAGCTTAGCGGCTTTAACAACCGCGGCGATCTCTTCGCGCTTTTTAACATTACCCGGATTGAGCCGGATCTTATCCGCGCCTGATCTTATGCACTCAAGGGCAAGCCTGTAGTCGAAATGGATATCGCAGACTACCGGGATCTTCGCTTTTTTCTTAATGGCCTTTACGGCGCGCGCGTCGTCAAGGTCCTTTATAGCGACCCTCACTATCTCACAGCCGGCGGCCTCAAGCTTCTTGATCTGGGAAGCTGTAGCGCCCACATCAGCCGTCACAGAGGTCGTCATGGACTGAATAGAGATAGGCGCGTTTTGGCCTATCTTCACCCCTCCGACCCTGATCTGTCTGGTCTTCTTACGCTTTATCATTAATATCTTAACTGCCTTTAATGTTTGAATATCTTCAGCACCTTGTCGAATACGCCGAACTTCACAATATCGCTATAGAATATAAAGACGGTAAGCATTATAAGCATAGTAACGCCTACGTTAGCGATAGCTTCCTGAGCTTTCAGCGATAGGGGTTTTCCCCGAAGTTTTTCTATGCCGAGAAATAGTATATGCCCTCCGTCGAGTATCGGAAGCGGCAGTATATTGAATATCGCCAGCGACGCGCTCAATACGCCCATCAGATGCAGTATATATATGATCCCCATCTTGGCGGCCTGCCCCGTCACCACGAATATACCGATCGGCCCGGTCAGCGAATCTTTTACGGAGATCCTTCCGGTCAATATCGACCAAAGCGCTTTATAGGTGACGGATGTAAGCTGCAGAAGTTTCCTGCCGCCCATGTAGAACGACCTTCCGAATCCGTACTTCACATTCTCGATAGTTTGGGACGGCGTCACGCCTATAAGCGCTATGCTGACCTCGGCGCCGAATATATCTTTGGTCTTACGGATTGTCGGCGTTATCTCTTTATCGATAGTCTTTCCGGCGCGGACCACGGTAAACTTAATGG
>CAZHIO010000069.1:0-5364 GCA_964532615.1 uncultured Planctomycetia bacterium | reverse complement strand
TGAAACGAGAAGTATCTTCATGCAGGACCTTTAATCTTCGCCTGTTCTTCCGCTTTCATATCGCCGAGATGGTTTGCCGCGATACACAGCCCGACAAGAAGCCAGCCATATGCATGAGTCTGACCCTTTGATGTAAGGTACCATATAAGAATTATAGGGCTGCTGAACGCAAATAAAATCATAGCCATGGGATTATTGGACACTCTCGTAGCCTTAACCGCATTCCTGAAAAGCCACCAGACAAGCATAATGCGAAATAGGATATACATGACTCCGAAGATGGTACCTGCTTCTGTGATGTGATTATTCCATTCGTCCTCACTTGCGCCTTTGACGCCGCCTATTAAAGAGGCTCCCCGCGAGCCTGCACCAAGGCCTATGCCTAACATAGACCGTTTCCAGAAGGAGCGCGTTTGCCCCGTAAACATTCCTTCTACGCGGCGCGATAGGCCAGCGTTGGGATTGTTAAATCTGCTGGTACGAACTTTATCGGCATCGCTAAATAATAATCCACCGATTAAAACACCGCCTATGATCAGGCTTACTGAAATCGCCTGAATTCGCAGCCTTTTTTTCTTATCTCTCATGAGCATGCTTCCGCATAGAGCCCCCGCTACGATAATGATAGCCAAGTAGGTCGGAAGCCTGGTAATATCGGCCGCAAATGAAATCAACGTCGCAGCTGTTGCAATTAAAAGGAGCGGAAGCCGAAAGCCTCGCTCCTGTTTAGGTAATGCCCAGAATATTAGGCAGAAAGCAATTATACTGCCTAAAAATATTTGCCAGCTGTGGAAGAATGAGAACGTTGCCGTTACCCTAGTGATATCGCCTCCACTATTCCCTGAATTGCTGTAGAAAACACCCGCATCTACCGTTTTATTTATGTATGCCGTGTATGGGGAGTGAATCTGTTTTGTTACGAGTAAAGACAGCGGTATAGCTATGATCAGCGTTAGTCTCATCAGCCGTTTTATATCCTCGATGGTCAGCGCTTCGCCTATTATGATCGCAAGCGGGATATAGGAAAACCACATTCTCCAGCCATAAAGAAGCGATATAAGTGATGCGGTCGAAGAAAACAGCTGAATCAGCATCACCACTGTCCCCGCCTTCATTATAAATATAGCGTATGAATAGATTTGATTCCGTTTCGGCCAGAATTTATGTTTAAACGCAAGGAGATATATATATAAGACCACCGGGTCTCTGGCAAAGAATATGATTTTTTGATACTGAGGAAAGATCCATTTTCGAAGCGCACCTTCAAATATGAGGAGAAGATAAAAAAGGAATATCAGATTGACGATACGGCGCCGTATCAGTTCTCTTCTTTTATCGGCAGCTGTCCGATCGCTAACTGATGATTGCATGCAGAATACCTTCTATATCCGCGTCATAATTCCATTTTTTTATCAAATCTATTGAGGCTAGAGCGAATTGTTTTCGTTCGTCCTTTTCTTCGATCAAGCGCCTTATATAACATGCCAGCTCATCCACGTTACCCATATTAAAAATATATCCGTTTTCCCCGTGTTTTACGAGATCAGCCCCGCAGCCGACAAGATCCGACACGATGACCGGCAACCCAAAACACATAGCTTCATTCACAACAAGCCCCCACGTCTCGCCTATCGTAGATGGCATCACGAAAATATCGGATTCGATATAATATTTGTAGATTTCCGATTGATTCTTAAATCCGGTAATATAGACGTCCTTTATCCTCTTCCGGGCAATATACTCTTCTAATGCTCTACGCAGAGGGCCATCGCCTAAGAAGACGAGCGCCTTATCCGGTGCGGCAATAAGCTCATACGCCTGCAAAAGATCCATAGGTCTCTTCTTTGCAACGAGTTTTCCGGAGAATAAAATAACCGTTTTCGATTTAGGTATACCAATCTCATTTTTTAGGCCCGTCTTCCCGGAAACGTTTTGATCATATTCTTTAATAAACCTGTTATTTTCGACCGCATACGGCGTCAAAAAGATCTTCTTCGGATCGACACCGTAATACTCATAAAATTTTCGATTCTCCGTCCCTATGGCTAGAAATCCGTTAAAACCTTTGAAGAATAAACCCAAAACGAGCTTTTTTATAAAGAGCTTACATTTCGACTTTCTAATCTCCTGATTGTACGGGTTTTCCGCGTGTAAATAAACGCGCGTCCCGGAACAGATAGCCGCGAAATACGCAAGCCATAATGTGACGTAGTGCCATCCGTGCACTATCACGGCGTCATAATGGCCACGAAATATCTCTTTAACAATACTGAAGTTTATGAGTCCGAACGGCGCCTTAAATATCGTCGAAATAGGCGAATGATTTTTCAGAAACTTATATCGATAGCCCTCAAGGAGGGGTATATCCCATTCAATATCGCTCCCGAATCCTGTATCCCGCATGCCTTTCACGCTTTCATCCGAGCAATACAGTACCGTCAGATCTATCTCGGTACGTTTCGCTATCTCTTTGAAGAGCGGCGAGAAGTACTGTATCGGGTGGCTGACAAGAAATGCGATCTTGCTCTTATTCACTTTTTTTCACCAATCCATGTCTTCAAGCCCTCGAATCTGCCTTGATATGCGGCGAATAACCTTAAGAAGGCATTCCCTCTCTCTCTTGGCAATATCCGAATGCACTGCAATAGCCCCGGCGTAAAAATATTACCCATGAGAAGAAAGTACAAGACATATCCTATCCTTCTCAGCAGGTCCAAATGTTCCATTATAATCAATGTTTCGTTGTAAGCGCCGTCTTCGACAGCGCGCCGGCTGAAGTTTCCTCTCTTATTCTCCTCATGCCTTACGGCCATGTAGTGATCTATCTGTATCGCCGGATCATAGATAAGCTTCCATCCTGCTTTTTTTACGGCAAGGCATAGAGCCGTATCATTACGGACTTGCGCTCCCTCGCCGCGTAATCTCGTGTCGAATTTTAAGCGCTCTATCGAGCTTCTGCGAAAACTCATGTTTGAACCTTTGAGCGTATCGACTTCGCGGGCATGGCCGAACCCAAGATGATGATTACCGACCAGTCGGCCGCACCACTGAATTCTTCCAACGATCTTCTTATTGCCGCTTTGAAACTGTCCATTTACATAGAGAATATCTTTTCCTCCAACACCTCCTATTTTTGGGTCAGCAGCAAATCTCTCCTCGATCTTCTTTAGCCAGTCAGGGTGCGGAATAGCATCATCGTCGGTGAATGCAATAATATCGCCGGTCGCTTTATCCAGCCCTGCATTGAGAGCGACAACCTGCCCGGGAGCAGATACTAAGATAACCTTTAAATTGGCGCAGCTTTTTTGCGCGCTCTCCAAAAAAGTTATGGTAATCTCATCGCCTTCGCGCGCGACTACCAGGATCTCATCCGGCTTGCGCTCTTGCCTCTGCAATGCCCCCAGGCACTTATTTAATTCTTCTGTCCTGCGGTAACTGGGTATAATTACGGAGATAGCCATTCTCTTATTTGCCTTATTTTAAATTTCAATTCTGAGGACTTAAATTTCAATAACTGTAAAATTTTAATTTTATTATCAAAAGACCCGTCTTTAAAAATTTCTTCCGATATCGCCTTATTGGCCTCCATATCTATCTTTGCTCTTTTCACGCGCTCCTTGGCGGAATATGCGCCGTCATGGACACGATAAAGAGAAAGCGGCTCATCCATGAAATACGCCCAGCCCGCATTGGCGCAAAATAACACAAGATAAGCGTCTATAGAATACCCGATATCTTTTCTGTTTATCGGTATTTGCTTTAGCGCTTCGGCGCGTCCGGCAAAGCTTGAGCCGCAACCGTAAAATTTATTTATTCCATAAAAATAACGCAAAAGCTCTTTGCCATGAACTTTACCCCGCAAAAATCTCGGGAACTTCTCGAGGGTTTTAGTATTTTTTTGCGCATCCCAATAAATAACCGGATGCGAGACATAGGCCACTTCTCTATCATTTTCAAATATTTCAATGGTTTTTCGTATCTTGCCCGGTAGAAATACATCATCCGCGTCAAGGTTGAATATGTATTTACCTTGCGCCGCTTCTATACCCGCCTTCATCGCCATCGCCTTGCCCTGGTTAGCCTGGTAGATATATTTCAGGTTACAACCGATACCTGATAAATGACATTTCTCTACAACATTTCTCGTATCATCCGTCGACCCATCATCGATTACGATGATCTCAATCTGTCCTTGCGGATAATCCTGATGCCATACGCTCTCTATCGCCTCAGCGATAAACTTGCCCTGATTATAAGCCGGAATTATTACGCTTATAAAAAATGTTTTAAAAAATGGGGACGGGTTCATTTTTTTTTTAAAAAATTAAAAAATGGGGACTTAAAAAATGGGGACGGGTTCATTTTTTTGGCCTTCCCCTTCCTCTCACGTCAAGCCTTCTGCCCAATAGCTTCTCCATCTTTTCTTTAAAGCCGTTGCTTCCAAAAACACTGCCTTTGTTGACCGCTTTACGGATTAAATCCCATTCCTGCGCAGGAATGCTTTCTTTGAACCACTTCCGGTAATTCTTCTGTCTTTCATTATCATCCTCGCCCAAATCGATATATAATGGATCCGAGTCAAGCAATACAGCACCTTCAGTCTGCCCTATCTTATACCTATAGCTACTCCATACATAGTCCTTGGGGTCTTTAACCATGTTGGCTCTTACGGGGTTCATCTCTATATATCTGCTGCAAGCCAGGAGATAATTATCCGTCGAGATGGGTGAGCTCTTGAATTTTCCCTCCCATAGCGTGCCGGTTCTCTTGTGTGCCTTATTTATATGCTGAGAGTATTTTTGGGCAAGTAATTTAATGTATTTAGCGAGATTTTCTGAGCTTTGAGGCGACTCCAGAAGAAGATGTATATGGTTGGGCATAAGGACATATGCATACAGCCTGCATCCGTATTTTTCCTTTGCCTCTTTAATTAACGACAGGAAATACCTATAATCATCACCGCAAAAAAATATCTTTTGTCGGTTATTTCCTCTATGGATTATATGATAAGGCGTATCGGAGATTATGCTTCTTGCGACTCTTGGCATTTGGCTATACTTTAAGATGTTAATACTATTCTGTCAAGGTAAAAATGAACCCGTCCCTATTTTTCTTTTTCAAGATAAAAATGAACCCGTCCCTATTTTTCTCCTATTTTTCTCCTTATGCACTTTTTTTACACCTTATTTAACCTGTCGATATAACTGGGATTTGCCCCTGTGCTCAACCAATTTGACAAAAGATAAAAATGAACCCGTCCCTATTTTCCACTTCCCTATTTTCCACTGAACCCGTCCCTATTTTCCACTCTCTATCCGCTTAATATTTGTATTCTCCTGTAATTATACGGGTCAGCTTCCACCA
>CAZHIO010000068.1:0-5449 GCA_964532615.1 uncultured Planctomycetia bacterium | reverse complement strand
AAATCTATTCTCGACAGGCATAAGGGCAAGCTGGCGATAGAGAGCGAATTAGGGCGCGGCACAGCCGTAAAGGTAATGCTGCCTATATTATTAATTTAATTTTTCGGTATTAAATTTGTAACTTAATGTCATAAACTATGGAGGGCAATAAAGATGAAGAAAGTGCTGATGATCGATGACGAAAAAGAATTCGCGATAGTCGTTAAGCAGAATCTCGAGATGAAGGGGGACTATCACGTCGAGATAGCCACCGACGGTAATAGCGGAATAGCGGCGGCATTGCATCACAAACCGGATCTGATACTGCTGGATATAATAATGCCCGGCATAGGAGGATTCGACGTATTGAGGGAGCTGAAGAATAAGAGAGAGACGACTTCGATCCCGGTAATAATGCTGACCGCGGTAGGCAGCGAGGAAGCCAAGGAGAAGGCGCTGGGGCTATATGACGAAGATTATATCGTAAAGCCGGTCTTATTGAGCGACCTTGACGCAAAGATCAGGTCTGTCCTGGCGAGAAAGATCTAAGCCGAAGTTTTTGAATTGACAAACCGCTTACGATTTAATAGTATCGTAACATTCCTTTTTTCTGGCAGTTATATTATTGAATAATCACGGAGAGAGACATGGCACAGTTCTACATAGGCGTTGACAGAAAAGTCCGGCGTTGTTACGGTTTTAACGAGATCGCTCTTGTCCCGGGGAGGGTCACTATCAATCCCGAGGAGGTTGACACTACGCTGGAGCTCGGCGGTAAGAGATACCGCGTGCCGATACTCGCCGCGGCGATGGACGGCGTTGTCGATGTGAAATTTGCGATCGCTATGGGAAAATTCGGAGGCATAGCGGTATTAAACCTGGAAGGGGTTCAGACGCGTTACGAGAATCCGGCCGAAGTTTTAGACAGGATCGCTAATGCCGCTCCCGAGGAGGCTACGAATCTGGTCCAGGGTATTTATCTGGAGCCTATAAAGGAAAAATTGATAGCCCGAAGGATAGAAGAGATCAGAAAGGCCGGAGTGACGCCGGTGGTCAGCGCGATACCGCAAAGAGCGGAGCGTTTTGCCGCGATAGCTTCGGAAGCCGGAGCGGGCGTATTCGTGGTACAGTCCACCGTAACCACCGTGAAGCATATTTCAAAATCCTATAAAGCGCTGGACTTTAAAAAATTCTGCAAATCTACAAAACTGCCGGTAATAATAGGCAATTGCGTCGGATATGAAGTAGCTCTTGAGCTCATGGGCACCGGCATCAGCGGACTTCTCGTAGGAATAGGGCCCGGAGCCGCCTGCACCACCAGAGGCGTTCTCGGTATCGGGGTTCCGCAGGTAACAGCGACGATCGATTGCGCCGCGGCCAGAGACGCTTTTTACAAAAAGACGAAGAGGTATGTGCCTATAATAACGGACGGAGGCATGTCGAGCGGCGGAGATATCTGCAAGGCCTTTGCGTGCGGTGCCGACGCCGTCATGGTAGGGTCCGCGTTTGCCCGAAGCAAAGAGGCCCCCGGCAAAGGATTCCATTGGGGCATGGCCACTCCGCATGCGAACCTGCCCAGAGGCACGAGGGTCAGGGTCGGAGTCATGGGGTCGCTCGAAGAGATATTGTACGGCCCGGCGAAAGTCGACGATGGTTCGCAGAATCTTATGGGAGCCCTCCAGACATCCATGGGAAACGTCGGCGCAATGAATATTAAAGAGATGCAGAAGATCGAGATCATCATCGCGCCTTCGATCCAGACCGAAGGGAAAGTGTTCCAGGTCGCTCAGCGGGTTGGAATGGGAAAATAGATAATAGTTTAATCATAGCGTTTAACGGATAAGTTGCAGCGCAAGAAGGATGGGTGCCCGTTAAATGTTAAACATATATACCACGAGTCGCAATGAATCATTCTGAGTTTGTCCACCTTCATCTTCATACCCAGTACAGCCTGCTTGACGGGGCCTGCCAGCTCGAAAACCTGATAGACAAATTAAAAGAACACCGGATGGGCGCTTGCGCGATAACCGATCACGGCAATATGTTCGGAGCTATTGAATTTTACGATCTCGCGATGAAGAACGGGATAAAGCCGATAATCGGCAGCGAGGTTTACGTTGCGCCCGACTCCAGGTTTGAGAAGTCGAGCCGTGGCATAAGCGACGCCTCGTACCATCTGATACTTCTGGCAAAGAACGAGAAAGGGTATAAGAACCTTATTAAGCTCGTATCCGCCGGATTCTTAGAAGGATTCTACTACCGGCCAAGAGTAGATAAAGACATATTAGCCGAACATTCCGAAGGGCTCATATGCACCTCAGCCTGCCTTAAGGGAGAGATCCCGCACCTATTGAATACCGGACGCGTAGATCAGGCGAAGAAAGTCGTCGACGAATACAGTTCTATATTCGGAAAAGATAATTTTTACCTCGAGATACAGGATAACCTCATACCGGAACAGGACAAAGTGAACGGGGAGATAATTAAGATAGCCAGGGATATGGGCATCGGCCTTGTAGCTACCAATGATGTGCATTATATAGAGAAGGAACATGCGAAAGCTCACGAGGTCCTTCTATGTATACAGACGCAGACTACGATGGCCGATCCCGGCAGGATGAAGCTGCAGACGGAAGAGTTCTATTTAAAATCCAAGGAACAGATGAGCCGCACTATAGCGGGTATCGCTCCGGAAGCTATAAAGAACACCATGGTGATCGCGGAGAAATGCAACCTGGAACTGGATTTCAAGAAGCATCATCTTCCTAATTATCAGGCGCCTGAGGGAAAGACGGGGGAGGGATACCTGAGAGAACTGGTCGACGAAGGGCTCAAGAAGAGATACCCGATCGAGAGCGCGTCTATCAGAAGCCGCGTCGATCACGAGCTGAAGATAATAGAGAAGTTCGGTTATCCGAGCTATTTTCTTATAGCCTGGGATTTTGTCAGCTATGCCAAACAGAAGGGCATCCCTGTCGGCCCGGGCCGAGGAAGCGCAGCCGGGAGCGTTGTCAGCTATGCTCTGGGTATAACGAATATCGATCCTCTGAAATATGATCTTCTATTCGAGCGTTTTCTTAATCCCGAGAGGATAAGCCTGCCCGATATAGATATCGATTTCTGTTACGAGAGGCGCGGTGAAGTTATAGATTACGTCGTGAAGAAGTATTCCAAAGATAACGTAGCGCAGATCATTACATTCGGAACGATGAAGGCCAGAGCCGCTATCAGGGACACCGGAAGAGCCCTGGGGATAACGTTTGCCGACGTCGATAAGATAGCAAAGCTGGTCCCGGAAGAGCTCGGCATTACGATCACGCAGGCGATGGATCAGGAACCGGAATTGAAGTCCCTATATAGGAGTGATCCTAATATAACCGAGCTGATAGACGTGTCGATGGTCCTGGAGGGGCTGACGCGTCACGCCTCTAAACATGCCGCCGGTATAGTTATAAGCGAACAGCCCCTCGTGAACTATGTTCCGCTCTACAAGATCCAGGAGGGCCAGATCACGACAGCCTATCCCATGGGATCGCTTGAGAAGATCGGACTTCTTAAGATGGACATGTTGGGCCTCCGCACTCTGACGGTCATAAGCGAAGCGATAAAGATAATAAAGCGCACAAAGGATATGGATCTCGATATAGACTTGATCCCTATAGATGATAAGAAGACTTATAAGCTTCTCGCCAATGCTTCGTCTTCCGGCGTATTTCAGCTGGAAAGCGCCGGCATGCGCGACCTTCTGAAGAAGCTCAATCCGGAAAAGTTCGAGGATATCATAGCGCTTCTTGCGTTATTCAGGCCCGGCCCTATAGGCGCGGGCATGCTCGACACCTTTATGAAGCGAAAACACGGCGAATTGAAATTTCGATACGATCACAACCTCCTCGAACCGATACTTAAAGAGACTTACGGCGTTATTCTATATCAGGAACAGGCGATGAGAATAGCGAATAACCTCGCGGGGTTTTCGCTGGCCCAGGCCGATAATTTACGCCGCGCCATGGCTAAGAAGACGCCTGAAGTCATGGCCGAGATGAGAATCCTGTTTGTGAGCGGATGCATAAAGAACGATATAGACAAGCGCTGCGCCGACAAGATATTCGATCAGATAGAATATTTTGCCGGATACGGATTTAACAAGTCCCACTCCACCGCCTATGCTCTTATAAGCTATCAGACCGCATACCTTAAGACGAATTTTCCCGTAGAATTCATGACGGCGTTACTGACCAGTGAAAAAGACGATCTCGATAAGATCGCTCAATACATCGGCGAGGCGCAGAAGATGGGAATAAAGATACTGCCTCCCGACATAAATGAGAGTTACGCAAATTTTACAGTGGTCGGCGATTCGATAAGATTCGGGCTTGCCGCCGTCAAGAATGTAGGAGCGGGAGCTATAGAATCGATAATAGCCACCAGGAAGAAGTACGGAAAGTTCAAGACGATTTATGATTTTACCGAAAAGATAGATTCGAGGCTCGTTAACAGAAAAGTGATAGAGAGCCTGATCAAGTGCGGTGCGATGGATTCTTTAGGCCTATTCCGCTCGCAATTATCGGCAATGATAGATAAGGCGATGGATGTCGCCAGCGGGATTCAGGTCGATAGAGCCAACGGTCAGTTATCGTTCTTTAACAGCTTCGAGGACGAAGACAGCTTTAGAAAGACCTTTCAGGAGATACCGAATATCCCAGAGTGGCCGGAGAGTCAGCTGCTCACCAGCGAAAAAGAGATGCTGGGTTTCTATATTACCAAACATCCTCTGGCGCGATTCGAAAAGGTCCTGCGCACGTACTCGACCTGCTCGACTACGGATCTGCGGAGCCGAAAAGACGGGGATGAGGTGCTGCTCGGCGGCATAATAGCCAAGGCCAAATTTACGGTCACAAAACGCACTAACGAGCGTATGGCCATAGTGACTCTCGAAGATATAGACGGATCGGTAGAGGCTCTGGTATTTCCTGTTACATTCGCAAAGTCCGCTGCATTGATCAAGTTAGACGCGATAGTATTCATGAAAGGCCGGTTAAGCCTGAGAGAAGAGGAGCCGAAGATAATAGTGAATGAGATTGCCGCGCTCGAGTCGGTGAAGATGAAATATACTAAGGCCATTCTGATAGAGCTGCTGACGGCAGGCCTGGAGATGAGCGCTTTGGACAGGCTGAAAAAAGTCTTAATGAGATACCCCGGAGCGGTGCCCGCCTACCTGAGATTCACCAAACCTGACGGCGCGAAGTCGGTCGTAGCGGTCGGAAATAATTATCTGATCGAGCCTCACGAAGGGCTTATACGCGACATCGAAAAGATATTCGGTCAGGACGTCGTGAGCTTCAAAACATAGCCCGATCTTAATCCCCAGCAATAGCTAAAATATTTTGTGCCTGGCATAGGGCAGAGCTTGCGGCGCCTTGCTTTCGCTCGTCGTGAATTTCCATTAGGCATGGAAATTCACTGTGGAAAA
>CAZHIO010000067.1:0-5491 GCA_964532615.1 uncultured Planctomycetia bacterium | reverse complement strand
TCATCTCGGTAGGCCTTTTAATCATTCCGATCATGGCCAGAGGAATGGACGAGGTCCTGAAGATGATCCCCATAGAGCTTAAAGAGGCTTCATACGCTATGGGCTCTACAAAGTGGGAAACGGCAATAAAGGTTATTTTCAGACAGGCGCTTCCTGGGATACTGACCGCGGTCCTGATAGCTTTTGGCAGGGGTATAGGGGACGCCGCCGCGGTGCTATTTACGGCGGGATTCACGGATTCATTGCCTTATTCTTTATTTAAACCTGTGGCCACATTGCCGCTTGCTATATTCTTTCAGCTCGGCACACCTTTTCCCGAAGTGCAGGCGCGCGGATACGCAGCGGCTCTTATATTAACGGCGATAGTCCTATTCATAAGCATAGCTTCGAGGATTCTAACCAGCGGGTTCTCCAGAAATACGATCAAATAACCGAGAAGGATATATGGAATCTAAAACTCACATAAGCGTAAAAAATCTGACGGTATGGTACGACGGGAATCGGGCTCTTGATGATATCACGGTCGATATACCCGATAAGAAGGTTACCGTGATAATCGGCCCTTCGGGATGCGGCAAGACCACGCTCTTAAAATCATTTAATCGACTCTTAGATATTCAGGATGGCGCCAGGATAAGCGGACAGGTTCTGGTGGACGGAGAGGATATCTATTCTCCCGGCGTTGAAGTTACGCATTTAAGAAGAAGGATGGGCCTCCTGTCTCAAAGACCCCAGGTTTTGCCGCTATCTATATATTCTAACGTCGCTTACGGGCCGAGGCTTCATGGAATTACGGACAGAAAAAAATTGGACGATATAGTAGAGCGCTATCTGAAAGAGGCCAGCCTATGGCGCGAAGTAAAAGATAGATTGAATAGTCCGGCATCGCGTCTATCGATAGGCCAACAGCAGAGGCTGTGCCTGGCGCGCGGGCTGGCGGTAGAGCCGGAGATAATCCTGGGTGACGAACCGACCTCGGCGCTAGATCCTATATCCGCCGAGCGGATAGAGCAGAGATTTGGTGATTTAAAAAGCCGCTACACGATAGTTTTAGTGACCCATATATTAAGGCAGGCGAAACGCCTGGCGGATCACGTGATATTTCTGTACATGGGTAAGCTTGTAGAACAGGCGAGCGCTAAAGAATTCTTTAATAACCCGAAATCCCAGATGACTAAGAATTATATTGAAGGCAGGTTCGTCGACAGTGAAGGAACCCTATCCCCGGCGGAATAAACCGATTTTTTCAGAGTCTGCGGGGATGATCTTCATTTCCCGAAATTATCCGTCTGGGTCCGAAAAAATCTCTCTCCCCTCTTCTCAATAAACATAGCTTCTACGCCTTCCATTTTACGCACTATCGCGAGACCTCTCTCCGATCCCAGAACACAGAGAGCGGTGGAGAGCATATCCGCTTCCGTTCCGGTCGGCGCGATAACTGTAACGCTCATAACATTCTTTTCCGGCATTCCGGTAGCAGGATTTATAATATGGGATAGCTTCTCCTGGCCTATAATAAAAATCTTTTCATAACTGCCCGATGTCGAAACGCTCTTATCTTTTATTTCAAACTCACCTATAATGTCGGCCTTATCAAAAGGATCCTGTATGCCTATCAGCCATGGTTTACGCCCATCTTCACTGCCACGGCATAATATTTCGCCTCCGGCGTCTACTAAGAAATGTTTTATCCCGCCAGCCTTGAGTATCTTAGCTATCTCATCGCAAGCATAACCGGATGCCGCACCTCCCAGATCGACCTTCATGCCTTCTTTAGTCAATAATACATGATTAGGGGGCGTGAGGCTTATATTCCTATACCCTACCTTATCTCTGGCGTTATTCAGCTCTTTCTCCGTCGGCATTCTATTTTCGCGCTCAGCGTCTCTCCATAATTTAACTAACGGGCCGACTGTCACGTCAAACGCCCCTTCTGTTTTCTGCGATAGGGCTATCGTCTTTTCAATTAAATCGTATGTATAATCATGGACATCAGCGCCTTTTGAGCCTTCCCTATTTATCAGGGCTACGTCTCCCGAGTCGGAATACGCGTTCATATCTCTCTGTATTTCGTCCATTCTATCCCAGCATTTTTTTATAACAGGCGTTATATCCATTTTTTTATCGAAAAAACACCGGATGGTAACATAAGCGCCCATGTAAGGCCTTGTGTCGGTATATTCTTTAAATCCTTTTTCTGTTAAGGCGCTGCATCCGGAAAATATGAGCACAGCGGTCAATGCTATCACTATCCGCGGGATAAATTTATTTTTTATGAAGGTCTTGGGTATCGGGATCAAATGGTAGGGATTATTCACGGGGCGTCATTATATCAGCGCACTATCAGGTCCTGGACCTGTATGTCAGGATTGCGATATCGCGCCTTTTTTAAGGTCGCTTTGCCAAATTGGATGGACTCTTCAGGGCAAAGATGAATGCATCCGAGGCATTGTTCGCACTTATGCCCCCAGGCCGGCTTGCCGTTCTCAATTTTTATATTATTCACAGGGCATACCTTGGAACATAAACCGCAGCCATTACACTTTTCGTCGGTCCAGAAATGCTTATCGGCATTAGGTATATGCGGAGAGGATGCCGTCCCTATAATGCGGGAAAATATGAGATTTGTCAGGAATGAGCTTTTCTCAATAATTCCTGTCTTATTACCGGCAACAAAAGCCGCTATCTCCTTTATCCTGCCGCCAGCTTTGGCAAACATCTTATTCTGTTTCTCGGCGCTTGGCACGGTAAAGAACGGAATATAATTATCCGGCATAAAAACGCAGAAGCCCGAGGCCAGCGTAAGTCCGCTGGCCTTAAGCAGTTTTTCGTTCTCTTTTAGAGTATAAGCCGCCATGCCTCCGCAGTTAGCAACAGCAAATATATATTTCGCTTTTACATTCGCCAATTTTTTGATAAACCTCTTAACGATGAGCGGCAAAGTGAACATATAAACGGGGTAGACAAGGCCTATCCTGTCATAAGAGCCCGCGAGTTCGCCATCGATCGCCTTCGCGATGTTGACGATCTCCGTGTCGCCCAGCTCCCCGGCCAGGTCGCGGGCGACCTTCAGGCTGTTTCCGGTTCCGGTAAAGTAGAATAGTGTGGTTTTCATAATAGCCTTACAAAAGTCTGATATTTTTTTGGGTCCTGCCGCTCCTACAGCTTCTCTAGTATCTCGGCCATCTTTTCGACGCAGCCTATGCAGGGGAGTCTTTTGAGCTGCCTGATCTCCTTGCATTTAAGCGAGCCGGCGTGAGATACGAGAACGTCCTCGCACTCCTTCGCTTTATCCTTATTCTTCAGATTCAGGATATATTGAGCGGCGTAATAAGCTCCGCACACGCCTCCCGGAGCCTTGCCTCCTCCGTATGCCGCAAAGGATGCGATAACGCTGTCATCCAGAGAAAATTTATCCTTAAACGCGCTAATCACCGACTGTCCGCAGCTCATCTTCTTCTGTGCGCCCTTAGGCATGTAATTAGCTTTGGCTTTTTCTACGCTCATTAATAATCCACCTGGAAGCGCGTCATGAGGATATCGGCATCGCCTACACCGTTACGGTGCGAATGGATGTAGTTCCCCATTATGCGCATATTCGGGTTCAAATACCAATTGAGCCCCAGAGTCGCGTCGTTAAGCTCTCCGCCATTAATACCGTCGTCTTTCAGATCGAGGTAAGAATATCGGGCGGCTATCTCCCACGCTCCGAACGAATGGTCATTAAACGAAAAATTCTTATAAGGCCTCAGCATTGAAAATATCCCCTTAGCCTTATCATACTGCCTATGCTCTCCTGTCAGAAAATAGCTCACCTGAGCATAACATCCCTGAAAATACACGTATCCCGAACTATTAGTTTTATTCACATAGTCCTGAATATATTCACCCTGCAAAAATACCGGGCCATAAATGCCCGCGGCTTCATAGGCCAATATATTGGCGTTATTCGCGGCAAACGAACCTGTATCCGCAAAGTACGGCGCCATGTGCGCTTCCGGCCTCTGGCGATACTGCAGCGTTCTTTCAGGATTTCTAAAAGTATACCCTATTCCAAGATGAACGAGCTTTGCTCCGTCATCTTCATACCACGGAAGCCCGGTAACACGGGACGCGAAGCTCCACTCATTGGAATCTGAAATATCGTTAATAGACTCATTATACATGGAAGCTGCCCACGTTAGTCTTTCGCTCAGCGCGGTATTGTTAACCTGTAGTCCCAGCCTGTAGGATGGTATAAATACATTCGGAAGAGCTCTTTCCATAAAAGTCAAGTTGGCTGTGCTTAATATCTCTTCCATGCTGATCGGCTGTTTATACTGCCCGGCTCTGAATGTGCCTATATACGGAATATTCTTCATGCCGGCGTACATATCTTTTATGACCGGAGACCCACCTCCCGCAAAATCCACTTCGAATCTATAGATATAATCCTGGTATATCGAACCGACTAAGTTTATACGTGCGTCCCTTAGTTCGGCGGTATTTGTCTCTTCTCCGAACCTACCATTCATGGCGGAGCTTTCCTGCAACCCCATAATATCTGTAAATATCCTTCCGCCCACCTTAAGATCGAACTTTTTATCATCGCTCCTTAGCTGGACCCCGTCTTTCCAGTAAACGTTAAGGGTTTCGTCTTTCTTGGCGGTCTTCTCGGCCGGCTTTTCGGCAGCCGCGGGATTCTCGGCCTGCTTCTTCTTTATTTCGGCCTTCATATCCGCTATCTCTTTTTCGGAGATCAGGCCTTTCTTTATCAATAGCTGAAGTATGATATCGCTCGTCTCATCGGCTTGCGCCTGTGGTATCGATAAAAACATCGCGCAGGCCACCACCGCAATAATTGCGAAAATTCCGAGTCTACTCATGCTTTCTCCTTGTTTTACTTCTATAAAGACGGCATCTCTATCATAGGGCTCTCTAATGTTTATCCCTGATGTTTAAAGCATTATTATATAACAGTTGTCTATGATTGGCGAGAATTAATGACAGCGTTACGCCGCCTGCCAGATGTAGTGGGCGATGATATGGTATGTTCTCTTAAGCTCGTAGTCTTCTACCCTTGTCGCCGGCAATTCAAACGCGACTTTCTTTATAAAGGTGTTGAGATCTGTTATGGTCGCATCATCGCCGGAGAGCGCATGCTTGGCGAGGAATTCATATATCTTTTTCAGCTTACCCAGGTCGCCCAGATCGAGCGCCCGCAGGGCGAGCATGATGCCTTCTACCTGCACTACGTTATATTGAATACTATCGCACGGCTTAAAGGCGAGCGCCTTTATGTCGAGGCCGCTTCCAAACACCTTATCGACGAGCCTGACATCCGGGCAGGCGACGGTAAAACGGACGTTGGTATAGCCAAGCTTAGCGTACTCTCCCCGCTTCCTATTCATAAGAGCGCGCAGATCCTCTATATACTTATCCGAATCAGCAGCATTCTCGCCAGATAACGACGCTATCCTCTCGATATGCTTATTTGCCTTATCCATGGCCT
>CAZHIO010000066.1:0-5508 GCA_964532615.1 uncultured Planctomycetia bacterium | reverse complement strand
TCAAATTTGAGCCCGACCTCGTCTCTATCTATATATGCTATAACATCCCCCTTAACTACATATGAGCCCTCTTCTTTGACTTTCTCTATTATCTTACCGCTTACCTTGGGGTATACTACTGCCTCATCCTGCCCTTTAATATTTCCCACGTAATCGAGCGCCTGGCTTACATCATCAAGCTTGACCTTCATGACCTTAACCGGGAAGACCTCGCCTTTATCGGTCTTTTTATCCACTTTGGCCTTTCCGCAGCCGGTCATCATAGCCGTGATCAACAGTAAGCACCCCGCACATAAGAATATCTTCTTCATTTTTGAGTCTCCTGCTCGTCTATCTTTATATTATCGTTAATAAGCATCATACCTTCGACTTTTGCCAGATCGATAAGAGCTTTGTTGTAGTCAATAACACTGGCCGCGTAATTTACTTCTGCCCTGGCCAGCTTCTCCTGGAAGTCTATTATATCGTGCGTAGATACAAGGCCCGCACGAAAACGAGCCGATTGCGCCTCGTAATTCTTTATCTCTGACTCCTTATTCTTTATACTCGCCTCCAGGACCCTGTATCGTATATCAACGTCTCTGACAGCGTTACGGACTTCCAGTATTATCTTCTGCTCGAGTCTCTTGAAAGATATGAGCGCTTTCTCTTTCTCCAGTTTAGACTTTTCGTACTTGCCTTTGGCGTCTAAATTCTCAAGCGGCATCTTTACACTTACGCCGATAGTCCAATCCTGATACATGCCGCTGCCTAAAATACCCATATCTTTTTCGAATTGCTGGGCGAGGCCGTTAAATCCATAACTGCCTACAAGATCCACTATCGGAAGGGTGCCGTTCTTATAATAGACCACTGATATATCTTTACTCTTAAGGTCTATCCTGGCGGCCTCATAGTCCGGCCTGTAGCTGAATGACTTATCCAGAGAATCGATTATATCTATCTTATGTTTTTCGTAAGAGATGACGTCAAGAAGCTCTATATCGGAATTCCACAATGCTTCATCATTGACTAAATTGGTAATGTATTTTAAGTCGTCCTCGGCGCGCTTCATGACTCCCTCCGCCGAAGCCACCGCCTGCTCGAACCGGGCCGTCTCGGATTCGGACTGCAATAGATCCACGTTAGAAGCGAGCCCCTTGGCGTACTTCTCTTTGTTTATCAGGTGCAGATCTTCCACTCTCTTCAGCGATACCACAGCCGTGCTGTATTGTTCCTGCGAATATTGAAAATCATAATACGCTTTCTTGACGTCCGTAAGGGTCTTCATGACGCCGTCTTTAAAATCCTGCAACGATCTGAGCTTATTATTCTTCGCGATAAGGAAATCGGCCTGAGTAACGGTAAATCCAAATCCTCTCATCAGCGGCTGGGTCACCGTCAAGGACGCAAAAGAGTCGAATACAGGATTGATCGCCTGAAATGAATTGTTATAATTAGATCTCGTCCTGGTCGTATCAAAATCGATCGCGAGCCTGGTGCCGCTTATCAAGGTCTGGTCATATCCGAAATTTATAAGGTTGGTCCTGACCTTTGTAGGGTTTGGGCCAAAGAGAGGATTATCGCTATTATCCGTGTCGTCTTCCATCAGATAATCAAAGGATAGCGTGGGATCGAACTTGCTGTAGCTGATCTTCACATTGGCGTCTTCGACTTTAGGCGCTATCTTCTTCAGCTGTATCTCCGAATTATTCTTAAGCGCCATCGCTACGCAATCGACCATAGCTATCTTCAGTATCTTTCTGGTCTCCATCGAAACCATATAAGCGTTTTTATCGTAATTGACGATCTCCTGCGCGTCAGCCAAAAAAGGCTGCGCAAGTAAGGCTGCGGAGATCATAATGATGATGACTCTATTCATACTGCCTATCCTTGCTCCTGGATCTTGTCTTTAATACTTGTCAATATGCTAAGGTATTGCGAACGCTCACCCTGAGATATCATGCCGAACATCCTGACCGAGACCTGTTTACGGTGCTCAACCATATTCTTAACCATCTTAGAGCCTTTGGCGGTAAGCTTGATATTGACTATCCGCCTGTCGCGGGAATCGCTCGAGCGAAGCACGTATCCGTCGCGAAATAATCTGTCTATTATACCGGTCACGGCTGCCGTAGTAACGTTTATGAACTTTGCTATATCGCCCATCTTACATTCGCCGCTTCTGTATAGAAATTCCAGCACAAAGAACTGCGGCATCGTTATCTTCAGCTTATGGAACTCCTCACCCTGGTTCTTCATATATTCTCTCATGATAACCGGCATCAGCTCGCTGATCCTGTCGGCAAATTCTGAAAGACTTAACTCGGACATAATTAACCCCCTTGATAGTTTATATAGTTGATAGTTTACATAGTAAACTATATCACACGAGCACAGCCGTGTCAATAGGTCTTATATGATTTATTTTATTGCGGGATGCTGCAACTCTTCAGACGCAGGACGCGTAGATGAATTTTTTATCGACAAGTTTCATGCGGCCGTCTTTCAGGTCTGCGAGATGGACTTTACCTATCCTTATGCGCAAAAGATCGAGAACTTTAAATCCGAGAGCTTCAAACAATCTTCTTATATGTCTCTTCTTCCCTTCGCAGATAACCACCTGTACCTGGGTTCTGTTGCTCCAGGCCCTGTTTATGGCCGCCGACTTCACCTTAAGGATATCACCCATGTCCTCGACTCCGTGCGTCAGCTTCCTTAATATAGCCTTATCCTGTTCTCCCTCGATCGTCACGATATACTCTTTGTCGATCTCAAATTTCGGATGCGTAAAGCGATGGCACAAGTCACCGTCATTGGTCAGTATTATCAGACCGTGAGATGTCTTGTCGAGCCTGCCTACCGGGTAGACCCGTCCGAACCGCTTAGGAATAAGGTCCGTTATCTTCTCTTCGGCGTACTTATCTTCACAAGTCGTCGTTACTCCTCTGGGCTTATTGAATAGAATATATACCTGCTTCTCATTATTAAGTAATTTTCCGCAGGCCTTAACCGAATCCCCTTCGGATACCTCGAACCACGGCTCGGTCACCGCCTTGCCGTTTACAGCGGCCTTACCGTCTTTTATCAACTCCGCGGCCTTTCTCCTCGAACAGTAGCCGCTCTTGGCTATAAACAGATTCAGCTTCATATGAATATCGCTCCCGCTATAAGCACCAATAGAACTTTAAAGTTCAACGCAGAGATCGCCAGGCATGTATCCGGTATGCCGAGTACCGGGATCAGGAATACGCCGGTCAAGACAGCCCCTGCGCATGACCCAAAAAGATCTATCCCGTAATTTAAGCCGGCCGTTCTCCCCCTATCGCCTTCCGCGTTAAGGGATAATGCGCTCACTGTGGGGAATATATATCCCCCCAAAAGACCGGAAACAAAAGGCAACAAGAAAAAAATGATATTTGCCCCGATCCATCCTATCATCTCGCCCCGCCAAATAGATAAATATTTTAGCGCCCCTAAAAGAACCACAGGATAAAGGCATAGACCGCATTGAAGCGCGATAAGCGTATATTTATCTTTGACGGCATTGCCCGGCAAGAGCCTTTTAGAGCCCAGCCACCCGCCCAGACCGATGCCCGCCATAAAAGCCGCAAGTATGATGCCTAACTTATAGAACATGTAGCCGTAAATCATCTGAAACGCCAGCAATAGGATTATCTGAAACGACATCTGACTGAAACCGTTTACGAGTATCGAAAGTATGGCCGCGTCCTTAAAGAGCCTGCGTCTGGCTAATTGACCCAGCCCGATAACAAGTATCGCTATATATACCAGAACAATAACCGACAATATCAGTTTTTCGTCTATGGATTTTAGCGCTGTAACGAGAGATGAATCTTTAAAGCGTTTAGCCCAGGCTATTATACCATAGTAATACGCTGAGGGTTTGAAGTCCCGATTTATCCTTATCTTGCCGCTATCTCTTATGACATTTTCCGTATACGTTATAAGCTCGGGTGACATCCTGGAAGAGAGATAATATTCCCGAACATAGACTAGTTCCAAAGCCCTGCTCTTTGCCCTCTGCATCAGAAGCTTATAATCGTAAGTCAGGATATCCTTACTGTTTGACGCCAGAAAATACGCCGTCTCGCCCGGTATTACTTTGACATCGGGAAAGACTCTTGATAATGTCGCATATATCGACCTTAAAAAATCCGCGAGCTCTTCTCCTATATAACTCTCGGAAGCGCTAAGGCCGAAAGAGATCACGCCCCCTTGATTCATTACTTTCATCGCTTCTTTAAAGAATTCCAGAGTATAGAACCTGTTCAATCCGGCGGTATACGGATCGCCGATATTGATGATAATAACGTCGTACTTTTCCGCGGTTCTCTTTATATATCTTCGCCCGTCTTCAAAGATGATAGATACTTTGGGCCCAGAAAGCTGGGATCTACTTTCGCCGCCTGCATATTCTTTGGCCATCTTGATTATAAGAGGGTCGAGCTCTACGTAATCTATCCTATCTACCGGATGCCGGGCTATCTCACCCAAAAGCCCGCCGGCGCCGCCGCCTATAAGAAGCACCTTCTTTGGGTTTGGATGTTCAAGCAGAGCGAAATGAGCAGCCTCTTCAGCCGTGGGCCTGTCAGGAACCGTATATAAGCGCAGACCGTTGTCAAAGAAAGAGAACTGGCCTCCTTTCTTCGTCACAACAATATTGCCGAAATTGGAATTTTTTGAAGCTAAAAGCTCACTGCCGCGCCACTCGATATCCAGAGAATACTTATCGATGGCTTGCCAGCCGTTAAAAAGCCATAGCATTATATATAACGAAAAGGCGGCCGTAGCGATAGACCGCGCGATTATCTTATATCTTGATGACCCGATGTGTCGGAATAATATAATAGCCGAGCCCGACAGCAGGAAGCTCAGCACTCCCATTGTTTGTATAGAGCTTATATAACGGATCAGGATAAAACCGGTTATCGCGCCCCCGACCATGGCGCCTATAGCCTCGAGAGCATATACCTCGCCGATCCTTGATGCGCCCATGCCGGACTCAGGCTTATAAATACGCGATGCTAATGAAAACATAAATCCGAGAGTCGCGCATATGGGTAATAGAATGATAAGGCTCGAGAGCGCGATAGTATAGATCGGGATTATCTCTCCCGGATTGATGCCGAGGATAGGCCTGACAAACCGTATCACCATTATTGATATCGGAAGCATGGCCGATAGGGCGATCTGGCATGCGCAAAAAACCGGCACTCTATCCTTTATCTTATCGGAAAGCGCTCCTAATGAGACGCCTCCTATCGCACCGCCGATTAGCCATCCGGCAAACATAAATGCCATTGAAAGCTCGTTACCGTAAAAAACTATAAGGAGCTCCCTTACAAGGACTATCTGAGAGGCGATCGCAGAAAAACCGATCAGTATTATTGAAAATTCTACGGATCTCTTCATCGCGCCTGTGCCCTTCCCCAGATAAGACCGATACCGAGTAGTATTAACAATGCGGCACAGCATATTTTAAATATTTTTGCGGCAATACTTGAA
>CAZHIO010000065.1:0-5517 GCA_964532615.1 uncultured Planctomycetia bacterium | reverse complement strand
ATCAAAATATTGGATTGTAAGAGCAATAGCTGCGCGCATGCCGTCGATTTTTGGATAGTCGTAAAGAAGCTTTAACATAAGGAGGGTGTGGGGATGAAAAATTTATCTATCGCGTTTGTAGCAGGGGTTATAGTTATCTTTTCGGCGTCCGGCGGAATGTGCGATAGGCTTGATGACGCCGGAAGGAGCGCCGATAACGCGTATAATTACGCAAGCAAAGCTCCGAACACCGGAAATCTCGAGGATGCCAGATACCGCTCCAGAGCGGCTATGGATGCCTCTTCCGACGCAAGAAGCTCCGCTATGGATGCCAGAGCTTACGGCGCTGCCGATTCCGAGGGCAGAGCTTACGATTACTCCAGAAGAGCCGCTAATGCCAAGAGCGATAAAGACGCTCAATTCTATGCCAAGCAAGCCGAATGGGAGTCCGAGAAGGCGATGTCGCAAATAAATGACGATATATACAAGAAGAAACAGGCTGAGAAGAGTAAGGTAAAAGGATACTGATGCCTGAAAGCCGGAACGTAGTATACGGAGTGACGTTATTCAGCGAATTTGACATCCATCTTTTTAAAGAGGGTAATCACTTTCATCTGTATGAAAAGCTCGGATCTCATGTTATTAAGGCCAATGGATCCGACGGAGTGTATTTTGCCGTATGGGCGCCCAGCGCCGAGAGCGTATCTGTTATCGGCGAGTTTAACGGATGGAACAGACAATCTCACCCTCTCGGCGTGCGCTGGGACGGCTCAGGGATATGGGAAGGCTTTATCCCGGGAATAGGCAGCGGCACTCTGTATAAGTACTTTATAAGATCAAAGCTTAACGGTTATTGCGCCGAAAAGGGCGATCCGTTCGCTTTCCACTGGGAAACCCCTCCGAAGACAGCTTCCATAGTATGGGATATGGATTATAAATGGTCAGACCGAACATGGCTGAATAAGCGGAAGAAGAGCAACTCTCTATCTTCGCCGATATCGGTATATGAGGTCCATTTAGGGTCATGGAAGAGGGTGCCGGAAGATTATAACCGCTCCTTGTCGTACAGAGAGATAGCTCCGCTCCTGGCGGACTATGTCGAGCAGATGGGTTTTACCCACGTCGAGTTCATGCCCGTAATGGAGCATCCGTTTTACGGTTCATGGGGATATCAGATAACGGGATTCTTCGCGCCGACATCCAGGTACGGCACTCCTCAGGATTTCATGTATCTGGTGGATCATCTTCATGAGAAGGGCATAGGGGTGATCCTGGATTGGGTGCCGTCTCACTTTCCGTCCGATCAGCACGGACTGATATATTTTGACGGAACCCATCTGTATGAGCATGCCGACGCGCGTAAAGGGTTCCATCCGGATTGGAAGAGCTATATCTTTAATTACGGACGCAATGAAGTCAGGAACTTCCTCATATCTAACGCGATCTTCTGGTGTGATAAATACCATGCCGACAGTTTGCGCATCGACGCGGTGGCTTCGATGTTGTATCTCGACTACTCTCGTAAAGAAGGCGAGTGGGTGCCTAATCAATACGGCGGCCGCGAAAATCTGGAAGCCGTAAGCTTCATCAAGCATCTGAACGAAAGCGTATACAAGGAGTTTCCTCATGTACAGATGATAGCGGAGGAATCTACGGCATGGCCCATGGTGACCCGGCCTACATATGTCGGAGGCCTGGGGTTCGGGATGAAATGGAATATGGGATGGATGCACGATACTCTCGAATATGTGTCTAAGGATCCGGTATTTCGCAAGTACCATCACGGCCTTTTGACATTCAGTCTGCTGTATGCTTTCACCGAAAATTTTATGCTTCCGCTCTCCCACGATGAGGTTGTGCACGGCAAGGGCTCTCTATTGAGTAAGATTCCCGGGAATTTCCGGCATAAATGCGCAGGGCTTAGACAGCTACTGGGCTACATGTGGATGCATCCGGGGAAGAAGCTTCTATTTATGGGAGGAGAATTCGGGCCTAATTCGGAGTGGAATCACGAGCAGAGCTTAGACTGGCATCTGCTGGATAGCCCCGAGCACAGAGGCATCCAGAGCTGGATGAGGGATCTGAACAACTTCTATAAAAACGAGCCGGCTTTATATGAGATCGATTTTTCATACGATGGATTTGAGTGGGTCGATATCAAAGATTACGAAGGAAGCGTGATATCTTTTCTGAGAAAAGGCAGCTCGCGAGACACGGATATTCTGCTCGTGGCATGTAATTTTACTCCTGTGACACGATACGGATACCGCGTCGGAGTGCCTGCCGGCGGATTCTGGAGAGAGGTGCTGAACAGCGATGCCGCAGAATACGGAGGCAGCGGCCATGGTAATTTCGGCGGATTCCACGCTGAATCTATAGAGAGCCATGGCAAAAGTCATTCGATGTCGCTGACTCTTCCGCCTCTCGGCATAGTAGTGCTGAAAAAGACGTGATGATCGATGGAAAAGGTAGAGACCGGAAAGATATTACGCTCCAGACGCAGGACGATCGCGCTGGTGATCACCGGAGATGCGCGTCTTGAGGTGCGCGCGCCGCTCGATGCCCCCGCAGAGGCCATAGAAAGTTTTGTCGCTAAGAAGAGCCGGTGGATCTCCCGTAAGATCGCCGAAGTGGCCGCCCGGCCAAAGCCCCGGATAAAGATATTTGAAGAGGGTGAGGAGTTTTTATATCTGGGGAGGCTCTACCCTTTATCTATAGTGGGTACTATCGATATCCCGCTTTTATTCGATGACCATTTTTATCTGGCCCTATCCAGAAAGACCGATGCGAGAGAGCTTTTTTCCGGCTGGTATAGAGATCGGGCCGTTGCCGTGATCAAAGAGAGGCTTGACCTGTGCGCTTCTTTAAACGGGATAAGGTACGATAAATTTAATATTTCCAATGCTTGCAGTAAATGGGGATCATGCGCCGGCGGAGGCGATCTGCGTTTCAGCTGGCGCTTAGTCATGGCGCCGTTATCCGTTATAGATTATGTTGTAGCGCATGAGCTTGCGCATATATATAGGAAGGATCATTCCAAGCGGTTTTGGGAGAGCGTGGAGAAGCTATTTCCGCTATACAGAGAAAGCGTTAGATGGCTTAAAGACAATGGACATTTACTCGCGGCAGTATTATAATACTCTTTTTAATGATCAGGAAGAAAGGATATTTAAATGGCAAAAGACAATTTTTCGTTCGATATAGTTTCGGAGGCGGACCTTCAGGAAGTCGATAACGCCGTCAATCAGGCTAAGAAAGAGATGGCCCAGAGGTTCGATTTCAAAGGGAGTAAATCATCCATAGAGTATAACCGCGCCGAAAAGAAGATAACGCTTGTGGGGGACGATGATTTTAAACTGAATTCTGTGAGGGATATGCTGGCGAATAAGCTCGCCAAGAGGGGGGTGTCGATAAAATTCCTGACATTTAAAGACCCTGAGCATGTCTTCGGAGGATGTATTCAGCAGGTGGCCGATCTGGCTTCGGGAATACCGCAGGATAAAGCCAAAGAGCTCGTAAAGATAATAAAGAGCCTTGATGTTAAAGTGCAGTCACAGATCGAAGGCGAGAAGGTCAGAGTTTCTTCGCCGAAAAAAGATGATCTGCAAACCGTCATTTCGCATCTTCGCAAGATAGATTTTCCCACGGCACTTACTTTCTGTAATTACAGGTAGCATAAAGAGCGCTTCGATCAGCTCATAACATTTTACCGGAGCTACGACGGAGAGTTAAAAAGGAGGAAGTATGAAGTTGTTTTGTGCGGCATTGGTATTAAGCTTAAGCATCCTCACCGCGGTTCCGCAGATAATGGCGGAAGACGCTGTCATTAAACCCGGCAGCAAAGTCTCTTTCGATTACGTCCTTACGGTTGATGGTCTTATAGCGGATAGTTCACAGGCTAAAGGGCCGCTTGAATATACTCAAGGCGAAGGCAATCTACCTATCGGGCTCACTAAGCAGATGGCAGGGCTGAAGGCCGGAGACGAGAGGACCATTGAAGTTAAGCCTGAAGAGGGTTATGGTAATCCTGATCCGATGGGAATAAAAGAGATTCCTATGACGCAGGTGCCTAAAGACATCAAGCCGGAAGTCGGGGTAATACTTCAGATGCAAGACCAGAACGGCCAGCTATTTCCGGCAAGGATTATAGAGATCAAGAAAGATTCTATAGTCATAGATCTGAACCACCCTCTTGCCGGCAAGATCATGGTATTTAAGGTTAGGGTAGTGTCTGTAAGATAAGCGTTGAAAGTGCAGGGTAAAACAGAAGCACCCGCCCAGCGCCGCGGCAAAGCGCAGTTACCTGTTGACAATAACGTTATCCACCATTATAATCATGTTTCCTTCAGCGAGAGAGTTAAAATAAAGGAACATTTATGGCTAAAAAGACTATTAAAGACATTGATCTTAAGGGCAAGAAGGTCCTCATGAGGGTGGACTTTAACGTGCCGCTCGATGACAACCTGAATATTACGGATGATATAAGGATAAAGTCGGCTATTCCAACCATAAAGTACGCCATTGACCAGGGTGCTAAGGTCATTTTAATGAGTCATCTGGGCAGGCCGGACGGCCAGATCGTGGAAAAGCTGAGGCTTACGCCTGTTGCTAAGAGACTCGAGAAACTGTTAGGCAAAAGCGTTGTCGCGACTAAAGATTGTATCGGGGATGACGTTAAGAAAGCCGTTACCGGCATGAAGACGGGCGATGTCGTCCTGCTTGAGAACCTCAGATTTCACGCGGAAGAGGAAGCTAATGACCCTAAGTTCGCCAAAGAGCTCGCATCTCTCGGAGACGTTTTTGTAAACGACGCGTTCGGCACCGCTCACAGGGCGCATGCCTCTACCGAAGGAGTGACGCACTATCTGCCTTCCGTAGCGGGTTTCCTGCTGGAAAAGGAGATCCAGTATCTTGGGAAGTCGGTGGATGACCCAAAGAGGCCGTTCGTAGCTATATTGGGCGGGGCGAAAGTCAAAGATAAGATAAAAGTCATAGATAATCTTTTGGATAAAGTCGATGCGCTCATTATAGGCGGAGGAATGGCGTACACATTTCTGAAAGCGCAGGGCAAGACTATAGGGTCTTCGAAGCTCGACAAGGACGGTTTCGATACGGTCAAAGCCGCATTGGATAAGGCCGCGAAGAAGAATATACCTATACTGCTGCCCGTTGACCATATTGTGGCTGATAAATTTGACGCAAATGCCAAGACACAGTTGGTGGGCGAGGATATACCGGACGGTTGGATGGGCCTCGATATAGGGCCTAAGACCGTGAAGCTGTTTGAAGATAAACTAAAGAACGCAAAGACCATAGTATGGAATGGCCCTCTCGGCGTATTTGAGATGGATAAGTTCGCTAAAGGCACCGAGGATATAGCCAGGTTCATAGCCTCGCTTAAGGGCGTGATATCCATAATCGGAGGCGGAGATACGGCAGCGGCAATTGCGAAATTTAAGGTTGACGATAAGATGTCGCCGATATCCACCGGCGGCGGCGCAACATACGCTTCCCTTTATTGATACGATTCTCTTCCCG
>CAZHIO010000064.1:0-5531 GCA_964532615.1 uncultured Planctomycetia bacterium | reverse complement strand
GAATCCGGAAGGATATAGAAAAGCTATGAGGGTAATGTATATGGCCGCGAAGTTCGGTTTGCCGATAATAACCTTTATCGATACCCCCGGAGCGTACCCGGGAATAGGCGCCGAAGAGAGAGGCCAGGCAGAGGCTATCGCGTACAATCTTAGAGAAATGACGGATCTTAAAACTCCCATATTGATCTTTGTTATAGGAGAAGGCGGTTCCGGAGGCGCTCTCGGCATAGGCGTTGGCGACAGGACATACGTATTGGAGAATTCGTATTATTCGGTCATATCGCCCGAGGGTTGCGCGGCGATACTCTGGAAAGAGCGCTCCCGCTCTCCTGATGCCGCGATGGCGCTGAAACTGACCGCTAAAGATCTGCTCGAGATGAAGATAATAGACGGGATCGTGAAAGAGCCGCTGGGCGGAGCGCATAGAAGCCCGCAGGAGACGGCCGCGAATATAAAGAAGGCCATAAAGAAGGAACTGACAGGCCTCAAAGCTTTATCAAAAGAGAAATTGATAAGTACAAGATATGATAAGATCAGGGCTATTGGCGTTTTTAAGGAGACGTAAGGATCCTTCCGCAAAGACCGTTGTAAAGGTCCCGAGCGAGGCAAAATTTGTCAGAAAGGTCTCTACCGGGATCCTTTCCGGTATCGATCGCTACGGTATCGGCGAGAGCGGTATATTTGATATCAAGCTCTGCATAGAAGAGGCCCTGAGGAATGCGATGGTGCACGGTAATAATTCCGACAAGGCGCTTCATGTTACGACCTCTTACTGGGTCGATAAAGGAGTGTTGAACATAGAGATCGAAGACGAAGGCTCCGGGTTCGATCATGCCGCCCTGGCCGATCCTACAACGGCGCTTCATATATTGAAAAATTCCGGCAGAGGCGTATATTTGATAAAGAAACTTATGGATAGCGCGGAATATAATGATAAGGGCAACAGATTATTAATGAAAAAGAGATTAAACTAAGGGAGACCATAATATGTCTATGAAGACAGAGATAAAGAACGCTTTGACCGTGTGTCATGTTGAAGGGGAGATAGATATAAATACCAGCCCCGGATTGAAGAAATCTTTTGATAAGCTGATAAGCGCTAAGACGCCCAAGATAATAATCAATCTATCAAAAGTGACATACGTAGATTCGTCCGGCCTGGCGACGCTCGTCGAGATCCTGAAGAATATGAGATCTTACGGCGGTAAGCTTAAATTGTCCGATATGTCTTCGAAGATAAAGAACCTGTTCGAGATAACGAAGCTGGAGAAGCTTTTCGATATAGTGGCGAGCGAAGCGGAAGCGATAGCGACATTTATTTAATATTAACGGCGGACGTATGAACATTTTCGAAAAGATAGGAAGTTTAGTATTAGGCACATATAAAAATGTCGTCGATGTACTGGCGTTATTATTTGACACCATCGCATGGCTTGTGGTCGGCCCGATAAAGCGCAAGTCGGCTAAGCGGGAAGGCATATTTTATCAGATGGTATTTGTCGGCGCAGGAAGCCTGATCATCGCTTTCTTCGTATCCTTCTTCACGGGCATAGTGATCGCCATGCAGAGCGCTTATCAGCTCGGCAAGTTCGGAGCCAATATCTATGTAGCGCCCATGGTGGCTGTAAGCCTCGCCAGAGAGCTCGCCCCCGTATTAACGGCTTTGGTCGTTGCCGGCAGAGTCGGAGCCGCGATCGCCGCTGAATTAGGCACGATGAAGGTCAGCGAGCAGATAGAGGCGCTCGACACTATGGCGCTCAATCCGATCAGATATTTAGTGGTCCCGCGCTTTCTCGCGCTTCTTATAATGCTGCCGTGCCTTACCATATTTGCCGATATAATGGGTATTCTGGGAGGGTTTCTCGTAGGCGTATTTAACCTGAAGCTCGACCCATACAGATATATGACATTCACTTTTAAATACATGGCGTGGAAAGATGTCTGGACCGGTTTAGTCAAGAGCGTGACATTCGCCGTTATAATAGCCATGGTCGGATGCTATATGGGTTTAAATACAAAAGGCGGCGCCGAAGGCGTCGGCAGAGCCACTACTTTAAGCGTCGTTACGAGTTTTATATTGATAATACTCTTTGACTGCATACTCACGGGCATCTTCTTCTTCGCGAACCAATAAATAGACGGGTTAAAAAACAGATATGGATAGAGAAGTAGTAATCAAAGCTGATAATGTAGTAAAAAAGTTCGGCGACAGGACTATCCTGAACGGCATAAGCCTCGATATATACAAAGGCGAAACATTCGTTATAATGGGCGGTTCCGGTTGCGGTAAGAGCACTTTTCTTCGCCACATAATCGGAGCTCTTAAGCCGGACTCAGGTAAAGTGTCTCTTCTGGGAAAAGACCTGAGCAGGCTCAGTGAAGACGAGACAGATAAAGTCAGGATGAAGATAGGGATGTGTTTTCAGTCTTCCGCGTTATTTGATTCGATGACAGTAGGTGACAATGTCAGCCTGGGCCTGAGAGAGCATACCAAGCTCGACAAGAGCGTTATAGATATCGTAGTAAAGATGAAGCTTGAGATGGTGGGCCTCAGGGGATTCGAGAACCTGATGCCGAGCCAGTTGTCCGGAGGCATGAGAAAGAGGGTCGGCCTGGCGCGCGCGATCGCGATGGATCCCGAGATCGTATTTTACGACGAGCCGACCGCAGGGCTGGATCCGATAGTGGCCGGCGTTATAGATAAGCTGATACTTGATCTGTCAAAAAAGTTGAATATAACGAGCGTTGTGGTCACCCACGACATGAAGAGCGTATTTTCCATAGCGGACAGGGTGGCGATGTTTTACGAAGGCAAAGTTCTGGAAGTAGGATCTTCCGAGCAGATAAAGAATTCAAAGAATCCTATGGTACAGCAGTTTATTAACGGCAGCCCGGATGGGCCTATCAGGTTCTTTCAGCAGAAAGACGACTATCTGGAGCGCCTGATCGCTTGATTATATTAAATCTAACAGGAGACACAAAGATATGAAGATGAATAACGAGATCAAGACCGGAATAATCGTGGTAGCCGCGATAGCCGTGGTGACTTTGTTTTACGTTAAAACTACGGACACGACTGCCGCTAAGGCGTACAAGATAAAGACGTACTTCAATTACGCCGAGGGTATAAAACAGGACGCTATAGTAAAGCTTGCCGGAATAGATGTCGGCAGGGTCGAGAAGATACAATTCCAGTATACTCCGGATACAAAAGTCGAGATGGTGATGACTATAAGCGATAAGGCCAGGATCCATGAGGATTCGATAGCGTATATAGCTACATCGGGCATGATCGGCGACGCTTACGTGGGTATCACTTCGGGCTCCGCGGATAAGCCAATGGTAAAAGACGGCGGTACGGTCTCGAGCGAAGATCCGATCGAGTTCAGGAAGCTTTGGAAGAAAGCCGATGTTATAACCGATAATCTCGACAAGATGCTGGTAGAGGTAAAATCTCTGGCGGAGAACGTGAATGGGGTCGTGAAGGGCAATAAAGCCCGCATAGACAGCATAGCGTCAAATCTGGAGCAGACGGCTGTTAACTTTAAAGATTTTAGCGCCGATATCAAACAGCATCCGTGGAAGCTTTTAATGAAAGGGAAGGAATAAAGCGGCTGGATCATTACGCTGCAAGATAAATGAGTGAATGCAAAATCCATAAGAGAGAAGATAGGATTTATCGCGATAGGCGTGATGGCGATCGTCATCTTAGCCGGTTCGTATTTTCGCGCACTCGATAGTTACGAGCTTGAGACCCTCGATTTCAGATTCCGCCTTCGCCCGCCCATAAGCGTTTCAGATAAGATAGTCATAGTGGAGATCGGCGACGATACCATCCGGAAACTCGGACGTTTTCCGTTCGATAGAAGTTATTTCGCCTTATTAGTTAAGGCCCTTTCAGACTCGGGAGCCAATAGCGTTCTCCTCGACGTCTTCTTTAGTGAGCCCCAGGACAGCGATAAAGAATTTATAGACGCGATATCCGCTTCCAAAGATGTGTATCTGCCGGTCGTATTTGAGCTTGATAGTAAAGTGTCAGGCAAGATCCCTTCAGCCTCGGGTTATGCCGCTCAATGCCTCGAAGATATCAGCGCCAGCGCCAAAGGCATAGGCCATATAAACGTAATTCCCGATATGGACGGAAAATTCCGCCGCGCTCCGGCATACATAAAGTACGAAGGATATCTGCTGCAGCCGTACCTTTCGCTTCTCGCGGCGTGCGACTATCTCGGGATCCCTCAAAAAGAGATAAAATTTTCACCCGGAAGGCATCTCGACCTGGGCCGCGGCATAATGGTCCCTCTCGATGAAGATTCCAATATTATAGTCAATTATTCAGACGGATGGGGTAAGAGTTTCCGGCACTTTTCATTCGTCGATATAATCCAGTCGCATCTGGCTAAAGTTACAGGCGAAGAACCGAATATGGATCTTTCCAAACTTAGGGGGAAGATATGTATAGTAGGATTGACCGCCCTCGGCACGGTAGATCTGCATCCGACTCCGTTCGATTCCCTTTATCCTGCCGTAGGCATGCACGCCGAGGTTATCAACTCTATATTAAATAAAAGATTTATCCGTAGGGCTTCGCGTGAAACCAATCTGGCGCTGTTATTATTTCTGTCGGTCATCATGGCGATCGTCATATTCAGGACGAAGCCCCTTAATGGGCTTATCTATCTGGCCGCGCTCATACTGCTATTCGTATTATTAAGTATGGCATTCTTCAATTTCTTCGGAATATGGATCGATATGATATATCCGATAATGGTACTTGTCATGCTTCATTTATCGGTCACTCTTTATAAATACATATCTGAATGGAAGAAGGCCCTTATAATGGAGAATGAGCTTCAGATAGCTAAAAAGATCCAGGAGAGCTTCCTTCCAAAGTCCACACCTTCCATGGACGCTCTTAGCGTTTCCGTAGCCATGTTTACGGCGCGTCAGGTAGGCGGTGACTTATATGACTTCATACCTTTCCCGGATGATAGGCTTGGCGTAATGATAGGGGATGTTTCCGGTAAAGGCGTTCCGGCCAGTTTATTTATGGCGATGTCCGTAGGGTCTTTCCGCACTTTCGCGCTGCACGATACGATGCCGGAAAATGTGCTGACAAGCTTAAATACCAAACTCGCGAATGAATCATCCTCCAATCTCTTCGTTACAATGTTCTATTCCATATTCGATATGAAGAATAAAAATTTTATTTACAGTAACGGCGGACATCTTCCCGTGTTACACTTAAAGAAGGACGGAAGATCCGTATTTCTGGACGTCGAAGACGGCGCGCCTCTCGGGATCATCGAAGGGCCTTATTCCGGAGGGCGGATGGCCTTCGCCTCAGGTGATACCTTCATATTTTACACGGACGGCGTTACGGAGGCTATGGACTCAAAATCTGAGATGTATAGTAAGGAGCGCCTATTGCTTGTCGCGAAGAAGAATCTGTCGCTGTCGTCTGATAAGATGCTTCAGGAGATCGAAAAGGATGTGCGCGGATTTGAGCCGATATCGAAACAGCATGATGA
>CAZHIO010000063.1:0-5548 GCA_964532615.1 uncultured Planctomycetia bacterium | reverse complement strand
AAATGATAAATTCTTTTGCGAGAACGGCGAGTGGAAGATCAAGAGTAAAGTGCTGCATGACGTCCATCCATATGGGACATTGACGTTCAAGGAAGTTATCGAAAAATCTTCGAATATCGGGACCGTCAAAGCGGCCGGCGCGCTGGGCCCGGAAAAGATGTATAAATATATTAAGGCGTTCGGATTTACGGCGCTCACCGGGATAGATCTGCCAGGGGAGGTGATCGGATTGAACCGTCCTACCGAAAAATGGTCAAAAGTAAGCATGAACGCTATACCGATGGGGCAGGAAGTCACCGTAACGTCTATGCAGCTTGCCTGCGCTATAGCCGTAATAGCCAATAACGGATTTTACGTTAAACCCAGGATCGTAAAAGAGATAGTGGCCCAGAGCGGCGAGATTATAAAAGAATTTCCGCCGATCATAGAGAGAAAGGTTTTAACGCCTAAAGCGGCTGTCTATGTCAGATATATCCTTAACGGCGTCGTGGAGAACGGCACAGGGAAGAAAGCTAAGGTTGATGAATTTAAGGTAGGGGGTAAGACCGGTACAGGACAGAAGATAGAGAACGGCACGTATTCGCACAGCAAGTTCATAGCATCCTTCATAGGTTTCGCGCCTTACAGCAAGCCATTATTAGTGGTGGCGGTTAGCGTCGATGAGCCGCGCGGACCGGTATATTACGGCGGCGATGTGGCGGCTCCGGTATTCAGAGGCGTGGTGGAAGAGACGCTGAAATATCTCAATACAAAAGGGTTGAAAGAGATTTAGCATGAAATTAGATAAGATCATGAAAAAAGTAAAGATAAAGAGCGTGTCGGGCTCAATGTCGGCCAACATAAAAAGAGTGATTGACGATTCCCGCAAAGTATCACCCGGCGACCTTTTTATAGCGATGAGAGGATACTCTCTGGATGCTTCGAAATTTATCGATCAGGCTATAGCTTCCGGAGCGAAGGCGATCATCGCGGAAAAAGATTTCAAATGCCCGGACGGCGTAACGAAGATATTGGCAAGCGACACCCGCTCCGCAGTAAGCTCTATAGCAAGCAATTTTTATTCCAATCCGTCAGACGAGCTTAAGGTAATAGGGATCACCGGGACAAACGGGAAGACGACCATAACCTATCTCCTGGAGAGTATTATCAAAGCATACGGGCGTCAGGCCGGAGTGATCGGGACTATTAATTATAGGCTTAAGGGCAGAATCTTACCGGCGACTAATACCACTCCCGGCGCTCTTCTGCTGCAAGGTATGCTGGCCGATATGGTGAAGATGAAGATAAAATATGCCGTCATGGAAGTCTCGAGCCATTCTCTCGACCAGGGCAGGGTGGACAATGTCCTGTTTGACGTAGGAATATTTACTAATCTTACGAGCGATCATCTGGATTACCATAAGACGAGGGCCAGGTATTTCAAGGCAAAGAAGATATTATTCCATAAATTAAAGAGAGAAGGATGCGCCGTCATCAACACCGACGATAAGAAAGTGGCCACTCTTAAAAATTCCTTAGAGAGCCGCGTGGTCACGTATGGCGTCAGGAGCAAGGCGGATGTTACAGCCTTAGATATATCTCTGGCTATGAGCGGAACATCCTTCACCGTGAAGACGCGCAAGACGAGTTTTGCCATCCGCACCGGACTGATCGGTATGCATAACGTGTCTAATATTCTGGCGGCTATCGCTTCCGCAATAGAGTTAAAAATTCCCGTTAATGCTATAATAGAGGGCATCAGATCTATGGGTAGCGTGCCCGGGAGGCTCGAGGCGGTAGAGGGCGGACAACCTTTTAAAGTATTCGTCGACTTCGCCCATACAGAGGACGCTCTCGTTAATGTGCTAAGACTGCTGAAAGACGTCGCAGAAGGTAGAATAGTTACCGTATTCGGCTGCGGCGGGAACAGGGATAAGACTAAGAGACCGCTTATGGGAGAAGCCGCTTGCAGATATTCCGATCATGTGATAATAACTTCCGATAACCCGAGATTCGAAGAACCTGAAAGGATAATAAGAGAGATAGAGCGGGGTATTAAGAAGAGATTTTTGAATTACGATATAGTCCCTGACAGGGAAGAGGCGATAGGGAAAGCTTTGGCCTCGGCCTTAAAAGACGATATAATATTGATAGCGGGCAAGGGCCATGAAGATTACCAGATCATTAAAGATAAACACATACCATTCGATGACAGGAAGATGGCGCTCTCTATTCTGGAAAGATTATGCGCGTAAAAGAGATGCTTAAGATCACCGGAGGAAAATTGCTTTCGGGCGATATGAATGCCGATATCGACCTTGCGAAAATTTCTACGGATTCCAGGGCGATAAAAAAGGGCGAGTTCTTTATCGCGCTGAGCGGACCCAACTTCTGCGGAAGCGATTTTACCGGGGAGGCATTCAAGAAAGGCGCTATAGGGGCCATTACGGAGAAAGGCATCGATCCGGTAATATGCGCCGGTAAAATAATTATCAGAGTAAAAACCGCGCTCGAGGCCCTTAGGGATATCGCCGCATCCCATCGAAGCAGATTTGGCATTCCGGTTATATGCATTACCGGCAGCAACGGAAAGACTACCGTAAAAGAGATGATCGCATCCGTCCTCTCGGTCAAGTATAAAGTTCTGAAGAATGAGGGCACTAAGAATAATAATATAGGCGTACCGCAGACGCTGCTCAAATTAAAGAGAGAACATAAGATATGCGTCCTGGAGCTGGGCACTAATCAAAAAGGCGAGATCAGGGATCTCACCGCTATCGCCAGACCGACCGCCGTCGTCATCACGAATATCGGCCAATCGCATCTGGAGCATTTTATAGATCTGGAGGGAGTATACAGGGAGAAGCGACAGGTTCTGGATTCTCTCGGAAAGAGCGGATTTGCCGTAATAAACGGTGACGATCCGATCCTCGCCAGGATAAAGACAGACAGTTACAAAGTAATAAGATACGGACTGGGAAGATCGAATAAGTTCAGGGCATCGGTGATATCCACTTCCGAGAACGGTATCCGCTTCACCGCCGGTGACGGAACAGGTTATTCTCTTAAATTGCTCGGCGCGCATAATGTTTATAACGCCCTCGCGGCAATAGCCGTAGGAGCGCAGTTCAGAGTGACTGCAAAAGACGCTAAGAGAGCTCTGTCTAAGCTTAAGCCGCCGCTTATGCGATTAAATCCGTTAAGTATCGACGGCATATCTATCGTTAATGATTCTTATAACTCTAATCCGTCCTCCATGAAGAGCGCTCTCGAGGCTATGAGCGCCTGCCGCGCCAAGTCGAAATGGATAGTAAGCGGTGACATGCTGGAACTTGGCAAGAAGGCTCTCCGGCTGCATAGGTTGACAGGAAAGCTTATAGCGGATTCGGCGGCTACGGGGCTATTGACTTTCGGTAAGCTTTCTAAGGAGACTCTATCCGGAGCTTCAGCGGCCGGTATGGCAAAAGAGAGGCTGTGGCACTGCGATTCGCACGATCAGATAGCCGGAATACTTAAGAAGGTTGCCCGGCGCGGTGACGTGGTGCTGGTTAAGGGTTCTCGCGGTATGCGGATGGAGAAGGTTATAGAGAAATTGAGAGGGTGAGATGCTGTATTATATATTCTATCCTTTAAGAGGCCTATGGTTCGGCTTCAACGTATTTAAATATATCACATTCCGGGCCGTAATGGCGGCGCTCACCGCGTTCCTGATATCGGTTATCATAGGCCCTTTCGTTATTCAACTGCTGAAGAGATTGAATTTCGGGCAATATATAAGAAAGGAACACGTAGAGTCCCTTCACAAACTGCACGAACATAAAGAGGGAACCCCTACAATGGGGGGACTTATTATAATATTTGCGATAACGGCGGCAACCCTATTATGGTCGGATGTGCTGAATCAGTATGTATTATTGACGCTGGCGTCATTTCTTTTCTTAGGCTTTATAGGATTTAAGGACGACTATCTGAAGATAGTAAATAAGACAAACAAAGGCCTGCCCGCAAAGAGCAAGCTGATAGGGCAGATAACTCTGGGTTTGTTCATATCGATATACGTGATATTTTTCACGCCTATACCGACCGATCTGACGCTGCCGTTCTCGAAAGATCTCGTAATAAGTCTCGGCATCTGTTATGTGATATTCGTTATTCTTGTGATTACAAGTGCCAGCAACGCGGTAAATCTGACGGATGGATTGGACGGGCTCGCCATAGGTTGCACGATAATCGCGGCGCTATCCTACGCTATACTGAGTTACGTGGCGGGAAACTATAAACTGAGTGATTATCTTAACGTATTTTATCTGGAAGGCGCCGGTGAATTGACCGTATTCTGCGCGGCTATGATCGGCGCAGGCCTCGGATTTCTTTGGTTTAATTGTCATCCGGCTACAGTCTTTATGGGGGATACGGGATCACTTGCCCTCGGCGGCGGGCTCGGGGTTGTAGCCATATTTATAAAGAAGGAACTTTTACTTTTTCTCGTAGGAGGCATATTCGTAGTAGAGGCGCTTTCGGTCGTGCTGCAGGTCGCATGGTTCAAGACGACGAAGAAAAGATTATTTCTGATGGCGCCCATACACCACCATTTCGAACGGCTCGGATGGAAGGAATCAAAGGTAACTATAAGGTTCTGGATAGTCGCGATAATACTCGCGCTCTTCAGTTTGGCAACGCTTAAATTGCAGTAAAGAGATGTTGCGGCAAGCCTAAAGGCGGCTGCGAGTTCGCATTGAGACCGAATTGATGGATCGAGAGGGGAATGCATGAAATTAAAAGGTAAAAGAGTTACCGTAATAGGGCTGGGCAATAGCGGGGTGAATGCCGCGCTGCTGCTGGCTAAGCAAGGAGCGAACGTCTTTGCGACCGATGCCGGAATAAATGCGGAATTAAAGAAGGTGAAGACAAAGCTTGAGGCGAAGAAGATCAATGTGGAGATCGGCGGACATAGCGAAAGTTTCGTTAAGGACAGTGACCTCGTGGTGCTCAGTCCCGGAGTGGAAGATTCTTCGAAAGCCGTTAAGTGGGCGATTAAACATAAAATAAATATCATAGGTGAGATGGAGCTTGGGTTCCGCTTCTGTAATGGCAGGATAATAGCGATAACCGGCACTAACGGAAAATCTACCGTCACAACGCTTATAGGCGAGATGCTGAAAGATAGCGGCATGGACACCGTAGTTTGCGGTAATATAGGCAACTCGCTCTGCGGAGAGATCCAGAAGATAAAGAAAGATACATGGGTTGTGCTTGAAGTCAGTTCAGCGCAGCTGGAACGAGTCGAAAAATTTAAGCCTCATATCGCCGTCATACTTAACGTAACCGATGACCATATGGATAGGTATAGGGATTTTTACGAATATTTCAATTATAAACTGAAGATATTCGCCAATCAGGATCAGAGCGATCTTCTCATATTGAATTACGACGCGGAAAATCTCAGAAGGCTAAAAGGCCTTACCGGGTCGAGCGTGCTCTTTTACGCGAAAGAAAGGCTTACCGCCAACGGTTATGAGATCGCGGCTTACGTGAAGGACGAATGGATATGCTGCGTCTACGGAGACAC
>CAZHIO010000062.1:0-5614 GCA_964532615.1 uncultured Planctomycetia bacterium | reverse complement strand
AAGTTAGTCGGCTCCGGCCTTGGTGCTGTCGGCGGAGTTATAATTGGCTCCGGCTGATCCGAAGCGCGGCGTAGAGTATGTCTGCTTCAGGCCGATAGGATATTCGGGGAAGGCCTTAAGCGTCAGTATGAACCACAAGGTATGGTTGGTCACATCCTGAATGCTATAGGTCAGGTCGAGGTTCCAGCAGTGCAGGTCCCTCGAGATAGTGTATTCCTGCTGTTCAAACTTCTTCGTCGCGATATCGAATCTCTCGTAGAAACTGATCCTCCACTTATCATTGATCTTGTATTTGCCGTCCATCGTAACCTGATAGCTGCGGTTTGAATTGGCGTTCTCGACGGGTAGATCGTAAAATCTCTGTCCGGCGGACAGAGACCACTTATCTCCGCCGTTGGCCACAAAATCGACGTTCATCGTATCGACAAGGCATGTCTTGGTATTCACATGCATATCGGAGTTTATATAAAGCCATGAATAAGGTATAAGCTCCAGCTTGAAATCAATGCCGTTAAACCTGCCGTTCTTCTGATTAAATGAATTCTTGTCAAGCCTGAACATGTAATCGGTATTTATTATGAATCTCAGAAGATCGACAGAGGCCTGCGATCCGGCTGTCCCGCGCTTAGTCTGCAATTTATTCTCAAGAGATAGCGTTATATTATTCTCGGTATCGAGCGCGTCGATACTATCATACTGCGTGAGGTTAGTGGGCGAAATCGTAGGCTGATGAACGTGAACATATCCGGCCGTAGGAGTGATGACGTGTCTTAGTTTATTTATGTCGAGCCCGAGCGCGTTTGTATTGACATCGTATATTTTGTAAAATTTAATGGAAGCGTCGACGCCTTCTCTGAAGAGCGTCCTGACCTGATTCGTAGTGCCCCAAGCGTTCCTGGAATAATATGTCTCGCGTATTCCGGCGTAGGGCGTGACAGATAATGATTTAAAGAACCTGGCATTGTAAGAGAGCTGATTATAATTATCGAACCTGACAGTGCCGATGTCTTTAGGCGTCGGCGCTCCATTGGCCGGCTTCGCATAGGTCTGATTCAGATATACGCCGCTGGCGTTACCGGAATAGTAAAAAGAGGTGTTGCCTATCTTATAGTTTAATATGTCGATCTTATATTCCGGCAGGCGCTCGACGACCGTATAAAAATTATTGAAACGTTTCCTTATGAGCAACTCCGCGGTGTAATCCTGCTTCGCGGTTATAACGGACAGATATGAATCGGGATTGGCGCCAAGTTCTTCGTATTCGTTATATATGTAGTCCCTTATGATGTCCGGATCACTTAGATAATTGAACTCGATGATAGCGGTAGTATCCGTGTTCTTAATGTCCCATTTATGCCTGTACTGATAACGGTATCTGTTTATATCGGCTCCGGTATCCTCAAACGTCAATTTGCCGTTCTCCATCGCGTAATAGACTTTAAACGCTCCGTCGCCGGCCTTGGTATCCATGTAGTGGTTCACTCCCGTGGCGAGGCCTTTCTTGGATCTGTAGTCGAGCAGAATATCGCCGCGGAATTTATCATCGAGATAATATCTGTATGCGGTAAGGGCGTAATACCCCCAATCCTTGCTCTGGCCGGGTATTACGGTGATGTGACTCTTGTTATTCTCATCTAACGGCTGTACATAGTACGGCAGGAACATTACGGGGACGGTCCCTATCAGGAATACCACATTATTCGCCACTACCTTATCGCCCAGATATATCTTTACCCTCTCCGCCTTGATGCGGTAGTGCGGCTTATCGAGATCGCATGTGGTGATACTGCCGTTATACAGGCTGAACTCGTCCTTGCCGGGCTCCTTGGTAAGCCCTTCCGCCCTGCCGTAGAACGGCTTTGCGTTTACATATCCGTAATCTATAACGGCCGATCTCTTCTCAAAATTATAATTTATCTTATCGCCGATGAAGTAGGCGCCCTTCTGAGTTATATTGACATTACCTTCGGCTTCCGCGTCATGGGTCTCGAGATTTACCGCTATCTTATCGCAGGTCAGGACTATGTCTTTGTAGGTTACGGATATGTTGCCGGTACCGATTACCTTCTTCTCGGTCTGCTGATATTCGACGTGATCACCGTTTACGACTACCGGTTCTTTGGTGGGAAGGCCTTCCGCGCGGGAGACCCCGGCATACAGACTGAAACACACAACAAGGGCTATTGGGTATAATATAAGTTTATATAATTTCATAGCTGGTTATTATACTATGTTTTGTATTCACAAACAACATTTTTACCCGATTTTTTTGCTTCGTAAAGACCTTTATCCGCTTTGTCCAATATATCGGCGATATCGGCCGCGTCCCTGGGATATATGGCGAACCCCAGACTTATGGTCAATCTCAGCTTTTCGTCATACGCCTTAAAGACGTTCTCCTCGACCTTCTTGCGCAATCTCTCCGCGACCTGCCGCGCGCTCTCTTCGCCGGTTTCCGGCAGGGCTATAGCGAACTCCTCTCCGCCGTAGCGGCTGACTATATCTATCTCCCTGACGCCCTCTTTAATTATGCGGCCTATCTCTTTTATTATCACATCGCCTACCATGTGTCCGTAAGTGTCGTTATATTTTTTGAAATCGTCTATATCGATCATAATGAAAGCGAATTCGTATTTATGCTTCTTGGAGCGCTGCAGCTCCTCTTCGACGCGTTCATAAAAATACCGTCGGACATACAAACCCGTGAGAGAGTCGGCAATGGCCATCTTCTCCACCGTCTCGTATAAGAGCACCTTCTTTATTACCAGCGCGAATTGCATAGCTAATATAACGAATCTCTCGAGATCGGCCTCGGGGAGATTCTCTACCGAAAGCATACCCACTATCTTACGTTCACTAAGCAGCGGCAGGACGACAAATGTCTCTACGCCGGCGTCCTCTATACCCAGCTCTTTAAATTCCCGCGGATTCCTCACCCTGGTTAGCAGGACGTCTTTAAACCCTTTCGAGAATAGGCTTATCAGCTTCTCGCCTCTTAATGTCTTGGCCGGCGCGTTGGGCGCGTTAAGAGGAGGGCCCTCACGCCATACGCTAAATACCCTGTCGATGCGCATCTCGGAGCCTGCGTGATCCAGGATTATCAGGTCGCACTTTCTGAATATTAAATTGCCCTTAAGAAAGACGCTGAATTCCCGGAATATGTCTTCGAATTTAAGACATTCCGACATCTTCTTTGTTATCTCGTAAAGATTTACTATCTCGGCTTCTTTTGCTTTTATGCCGCTCTCGAATCTCACAGCGTGTTCGCAAGCGTCAGCAAGCTTCGTCTTATCGTCTTCGCTATTTTTAAGCTTGTCATGCCGGAAAGTCCTCTCTCTTTTCGCGATGATCCTGTATAGAAGATATGCCGCTAAGAGTACATCGAAGAGCATTACCGTAGCTGCCGCATTTACCGGATCTATCCTCCAGACAAAAATAAAGACGGGATAGATTACAAGCCATGAGATTATCGCCAAAACGCAGGTGACGACTTCCGGATACATATAGCCCAAGGGAGCAATAAATATAATAACAATATTGATGAACGCGTATGGTACTTTGCCATGAGAGTACAATAACGCGAACGATAAGATCAGCGCTGCCGTGAAAGCGGCATATATATGTTTTAATCGAGACAACAAACTTTATCCCTCCCGCCGGCTTTGGCTTTATAAAGCCTCGCATCGGCCGATCTTATCAACTCTTCCTCCGTGACTGCGTCTTCCGGATAAGTCGACACTCCTATAGAGACGGTAACGTTGGCGGCGTCTTTTCGAAGAGTGAGAGGCCTCTCTTTTATCAGCTTGCGTATCTCCTCTGCCTTGGCGAGGGCCTCTTTCTTTCCGCTCTTCCAGAGCAATATCGTTATCTCTTCGCCGCCGAACCGTCCCGCTATATCAGCTTCGTCCAAAACCTTGATTATCGTATTAGCTATATATTTTAAAACGAGGTCTCCGGAGGCATGCCCGTATTCGTCGTTATACTTCTTAAAATTATCGATATCGAGCATGAGGAGTGAGATCTGCTCTTTCTTTCTGGCGGCCCTCTTTATCTCCCTGTGAAAGCTCTCCATAAAGAAACGACGGACCTTGAGGCCCGTGAGAGAGTCTCTCACCGCGAGCTCCTGTGTCCTGGAATATAAAATAGAATTCTGTATCGCGATAGCGCCGATAGTCGAGATAATATCAATTAACCTGAGATCATCCTGAGTATACGCGAATTCGGCGGGGCTATCCACTCTCAACACACCTATGACCTTATTTTCGCTTACGAGCGGCGCCGCTATTAACGACCTGGACTCCGCGTCTGCCGATTCGACGCCATCAGAAGGAAAGCGAAAGTCTTTAGCCGTATCCTCTACCATTAAAGGCTTCCTGTGTCTTAAGACCCAGTGATCGAAAACATCGCCCTTCTTGGCTTTCACAACCGAAGAATTATTTCCGCTCGATGCCGATAACATCAATTCCTGTTTTTCGGTATCGACTAAGAACAACAGTATCCTGCCGCTCTTGCCAAGGGTCTTCGACGTCTTTCCTACTATCAACGGGCCGATCACGTCCAGAGAAAGCGCCGCGCTCATTGATTCCGCGACCTCTTTAAGGATTGAATATCTCATCAGCTTCTCTTCAAATACTTTTATCCCCTTGTTCTTCTCTTTCACTTCATTGGTAAGCACGTTCAGCTCTTCTCCCACCTTCTCCGATCTTAGTATGTATAACTGATCTAATCTATTCTTGGAATTTGCGAAGAGATAGCCTATCCATCCCGTAAAGAAGAAAGTCATGATAAATATATTGTAGCCGTAATATCTCATCCTGAGATCTAAAAGCAGAACGAATAGGGCGGCTCCTATCGTAAAGGCTAAACCGCCTATCGTGCCGAAACCGATCCACCCCGAGATCACCGCGATATTGAAACCGGTGATAGCTGTGACGATAAGGGTCATGTGAAGGGGCGACTGTTCCATTGTCTTAGAGGATAATGCCCAGGAGAAATAGATCGATAGCGCTAACGAGATTACGGCGAGTGCGGAGAATATAGATCTGGCGCGGGAAAATATCATCATGCCATTTCGGTTGTCTTTAGACTATAGTTTTGTCTGTTTCCTTATCGAAAAAGTGGACTTTAGACATATCGAATACCAGATCCATGTCTGAATTTATGGCCGGCTTATCGTGTCCGCCGACTTTGGCGATCATCTGGTTCTTGCCGGTGTTCAGATACAGATACGCTTCGGACCCCATCGGTTCGATGATCTCGCATGTCGCTTTTATCGTATTTTCCTGAGGAGCCTGGGAGACGAAGAGTTTATCGTATATATCTTCTGGCCTTATGCCGAATATCAACTCCCGGTCCGTATACGGTTCGAGAGGCTCGCGCATAGAGTCCACTATCTTCACGGTGAACTTGCCTTCGTTGAAATATAATCTGCCGTCTTTCTTAATTATAGTCCCATTCACAAAATTCATAGGAGGCGTGCCGATGAATCCCGCCACGAATCTGTTTACAGGCTTGTCATAAAGGGTTATAGGGTCGGCGATCTGCTGAATGTCGCCGTCTTTCATCACGACGATCCTGTCTCCCATCGTCATGGCCTCGGTCTGGTCGTGCGTAA
>CAZHIO010000061.1:0-5733 GCA_964532615.1 uncultured Planctomycetia bacterium | reverse complement strand
TGGCCACAAAATCTTTGCGTATATCTTCAAGGCGTTTCAGTTCGGTGATATCATGGAAAACAAAGACAGCGCCTTCGATAATATTGTCTTTAACGATAGGCACGCCGTTTATCATTATCTTTTTCGGTTCAGGCATAGAGACGCTGACTTCCTGCGTCACAACCTCCCTGTTTTCATGCAAAACCCTGTCCACGATCTGCTGTATCGCGCTGTTTCTTATAACTTCCAACGGCTTCTTGCCTTCCGGCGAAGAGTCTATAAGAAATAGCTTCCTGATAGACGGATTTAATAGCAGTATCTCGCCTCTCTCATTTGTAAGCATTATCCCCTCGAACATGCTCGACAGAATAGTCTCCAGCTTAGCCTTTTCCGATGAGATCTTCTTGACTTTTGTGTTTATCTCATCCGCCATATGATTTAAGGCTTTGGACAGGTCTCCTATTTCATCATTAGAACGCACTATCGCCTTTCGTGAAAAATCTCCGCTTGCAAGACGCTTCGCTATGCCTGACATTTCATATAAGGGCCTCGATATCATTATCGAAACAAAAAAACTTGCCGTCAGCGTAATAAGGCAGGCAAAGATTATAGTTATGCCTATCGTTTTGAACATTTTTGACTCGACCGTCTCGATATCGGAAAGCGGAATAGATAGCCTCAATATGCCGATAAGCTTATCTTTACCCAATGGGGCCGCCATATACAGCATATTTTTTCTTATGCTGGTACTGAAGCGCTTGCTCTGTCCAAAACCTTTTTTTATAGCCCCCTGGACCTCTGCCCTTGTTATATGATTCTCGAGTTCCCGCAGCTTATCTTCGCTAAGGTCGGAATCGCCGATAACAACGCCCTCCGGATTGATGATCGTCGCCCTAATTCCTAAATTCCGGCCTATTCTGCCGGCAAGGTCATTCGCGTCGGAAGCGCTTATCTTTCGGCTTAATTCATTATCGAGGAGGTCTTTGTTTAACAGGAGATCTTTTTTTAGGTTATCCTGTATGCGAGCTTCAACGTAGATCTTGAGGTTGGCATTGAGATAAAAATAAGCTCCGGTAAGAATGAGCACTATGAGCGAGCAAAAAATGAAGGTTAACTTCCAGTATATCCTGACTCTCATCCCGTTATACCTTTTCTTAATCTTCTTCCTTAAATTTGTATCCGAGCCCTCTCACTGTTTCTATCGATCTGCCGGATTTACCCAGCTTCTCCCGTAGGCGCTTTATATGTGTATCTATGGTGCGTGTATCGATGTTTGTATCCATATTCCATACATCGGATAAGAGCCGTTCGCGGGTCTGAACCCGTCCGCGTCTTTCTATCAACGTGACTAAAAGATTGAACTCCATCTGAGTAAGCTCTAAGGATTTATCTTTTACCGTGACTCTATGCTTAGGTATATCTATGCTCACATCGCCGGCCATCAGGACGTCTTTCTTGATATCTTCGGCCTTGCCTCTTTTCAGGATAGCTTTTACCCTTAGCACCAGTTCTCTCGGACTGAACGGTTTAACTATGTAGTCATCCGCCCCTAATTCAAGACCTACGATCCTGTCGACTTCTTCGCCTTTAGCGGTAAGCATTATTATCGGTATATTCTTCAGTTTTTCTTTCTCTTTAATGGCGCGGCAAATTTCATATCCGTCCATGCCGGGGAGCATTATGTCTAAAAGTATCAGGTCTATAGGCCTGCTATCCAGCGCCTCCAGAGCTTTTTCTCCTGTTGAGAAAATATCGCATTCGTAGTTGGCTTTTTCGAGGTTGAACTTAACCAATTTAGAGATATGCTTATCGTCTTCGATTATCAGTATGCGCTCTTTCATAATTATCCGCCTTTGTTAATGACGCTTATCATCTCGCAAAGTCTTCCGTAATCACGCATATTAAAGTTCATCACTATGCGCGGCAGACTAAGGTGTTCCCCCTCAAGGATCTCTTTATCGATCGGAGGGGAATGTCTGATCTCACCGCCGGTCAAAATGTCCTTAAATTGCCGGTTGATTGCCCTTAACGTCTTCTCTGAGATCTCTTTATTCAATCTGATTACGGTAAGACCTGAAACGTATCTTATTGAGTGGTATACCCTGTAAAATTCTTCTATATATTCTATCGCTTCGTCGACGGTTTTTGCGGTATGAAAAAGTTTCAGGTCTTCTTTCCCGATAAAACTATTTTTTAGCAGATGATCCACCACATAGCGTTTCCATGCGCTCCAGTATGTCGAGCCCTTCGGCTCCATCAGGACTATCGGCCTGGGCTTTGATTTACCTGTCTGAACCAGGGTCAGCATTTCAAAGCCCTCGTCATGCGTACCGAATCCTCCCGGAAAAAGTGCGGTCGCATCGGTCTCTTTTATAAAGATCAGCTTTCTCGTAAAAAAATATTTAAAATTTATTATTTTGTCTTTTTCGTCAATGTACGGATTAGGTTTTTGTTCGAAGGGAAGCCTTATATTTAACGCAAATTCCTTGCCCGCCTCGGCGCCTTTATTCCCGGCTTCCATGACTCCGGGACCGCCTCCGGTCACCACCATGTACTTTTTTGCTGTCAGCTTTCGCGCGAACTCCTCAGCCATCTTATATTCTATGGATCTTTTCTTTGATCGCGCCGAACCGAAGATTATTACTTTTTTTACGCCCCTGTATGGGGAGAATATTTTGAAAGAATACCGCAATTCTTTCAGCGCGTTATTCGCGAGCTTCAGGTCTCCTTTATCGCTTGATTCCCTCCCTAACTTAACAGCGGTCGTAAGTATTTCCCGCAACACGCCTTCAGTCTTAACAGAACCGCACTTCGAGGCGAGCTCATCTATTAAGCCGTCTATGACCGTATCACCGATCTCGTATTCTTTTGATGTTTTTTTCACAGGTCACACTTTTAATTTCATGATTAGATGCAAGATGGAGATATCTTATCTAAGCTTCGCGCCGAACTTTGTCTCAAGCTCGCTCAAAACTCTGCCGTGATAATCGAGGACGTCTTTTTCTTCGAGGGTCCTGGCCGGGTCGCTGTATTCCAGCCTGTAGGTAAGGCTCTGCTTTCCGTCGGGTATCTGCTTACCTTCGTATCTGTCTATCAGCCTGACTTCTTTTAAAACAGGCCCTCCCGCCGATATCATCGCCGATATAAGATCTGAATTGGACGAATCTTTTGCGGCCAATATGGATATATCTCTGTATACTGACGGATATTTCGACATCTCGCGGAAACGTTTTTCGGTCTTTACATGCTTCTGCATGGCTTCGATATCAATCTCCGCCATATAGACCTTATCTTTTATATCGAAATCGTGGAGCGCCTTGGGACTGACCTGTCCCATTACGCCGATTGTATCTCCGGCTACAGATATCCGGGCACATTCGGCGGGCGAAAAACTCGCTTCTTTGGCGGCTGAAAACTCCGCCGCAACTATTCCGAGTTCCGAAAATAATGTCTCAACGATGCCTTTCAGGTCAAAAAAGTCGGCCTGTTTAGATCCTCCCGACCAACCGGCGAAATTATGGCCGGTTATACCGATCGATAGATGCATCTTCTCGCCGAACTTATTCTCTTTATTGAAATAAACATTGCCAATCTCAAAAAGTTTAAGGTCTTTTGTCTTTCTGTTGATATTCCATAGCGCTGTATTAAGCATGCCGGGTATAAGGCTCGGACGCATAGCCTCCTGTTCGCTCGTGAGAGGGTTCGCAACGCTTACTATGGCTTCGCTGCCGGAAGCGCAGGAAGAGGCGATCTTTTTACTCGATAAGCTGTATGTGATTATCTCATCCAGACCCAGCGCAGTGAGGCATTCTCTTATCTTATTCCGGATCAGCATCTCGCAGTCCATCCTGATCGGCTGCTCCACAATCTTCGGCAGTGTAACGGGAATCTTTGCGTAGCCGTAAACCCTGGCGACCTCCTCTATGACATCCACTTCCGTCCTAATGTCGCCTCTAAAGCTCGGCGCTTCGAGTTTTAGCGCTTTATTTGACAACGGCTTAACGTGCATCCCTAACGCGGAAACTATCTTCGTTATCTCCGACGCAGAAATATCGGTCCCGAGAAGTTTATTTATCCTGTCGACCCTGACGGTTATCGTATTCCTCTTTATCTCTTTGGCCCCGATATCTACAAATGCTCCGCTCTCGCCTGAAGCAAATTTAACGATAAGATCTGTCGCCCTGTCGGACGCATAGGCTATATTCTCAATATCGACCCGTCTCTCAAACCGATAGCTCGAGTCGGTCGTAATAGCAAGTTTTCTGGACGTTCTTCTCACTGATATCTGGTCAAAAGATGCCGCCTCGAGCAATATATTTTTTGTAGACAGCGTTACTTCCGTGTTCCTGGCGCCCATGATGCCCGCTATAGCTATCGGTTTTTTATTATCGGATATTATCAGCATCGTCTTATCTAAAATTTTTTCCGTTCCCTCGATAGTGATGATCTTCTCACCCTGTAGAGCTTTTTTTACCGTCACTTCGTTGCCGGCGATCTTATCCAGATCGAAAGCGTGCATGGGCTCGCCTGTCTCGAATAAGCAGAAGTTGGTAATATCAACGATATTATTGACGCTCCTCAGTCCCATGGCCTCTATCCGGGCCTTTAACCATGCGGGGGATTCCCCCACCTTAACATTTCTGATGATCCTGGCCGTATATCTCGGGCATAATCCTCTATCTTCAACCTTTATCTTGATTCCCGCCGGCTTTGTCTTCTTTTTTGTTTTAGAGATTTCCGGTATCTTAAGCTTCCCCCCCGTAAGCGCGGCAACTTCCCGCGCCACTCCTATCACCGACAGCCAATCCGGCCTGTTAGCCGTTATCTCTATCTCAAAGATGTGGTCACCGCCGACGGATTTGACCGATTCTACTCCGAGGCCCGCCATATTAAGCGCGTCGGCGAGTTTATCGGGAGCCAGTTTCACATTTACGTAATCTTTTAACCAGTTATAAGAGATCTTCATATTTAAAATTGCCTTAGGAATCTGAGATCGTTCTCAAAGAATAGTCTTATGTCGTTAACGCCATACTTAAGGATCGCTATCCTCTCGACGCCCATGCCAAAAGCGAAGCCTGTGACTTTATCCGGATCGTATCCTACCGCTTCAAATACCTTCGGGTTTACCATACCCGCGCCCATGATCTCAAGCCAGCCTTTTCCTCCGCACATAGAACAGCGCTTTTCCCCTGACTTGCCTCCGCAGAGTATGCAGGAGATATCGACCTCGGCGCTCGGTTCCGTAAACGGGAAGAAGCTGGGCCTAAAACGCATGCGCACTTCTTTGCCGAACATCTGTCGCGCAAAAGTGGTGAGGGTGCCTTTAAGATCCGAGAATTTTATATCCTCTCCGACGACAAGTCCCTCGACCTGATGGAACATGAACGAGTGAGACGCGTCTGTGGCGTCAGGCCTGAATACCCGGCCCGGCACAACTATCGCGAAAGGGGGTTTATTTTTTTCCATAAAACGGGCCTGAACCGGCGAAGTGTGGCTGCGCAGCAGGGTCTTCTTTTCGAAGGAGACATAAAATGTGTCGAAAGCGTCACGCGAAGGATGCTCGAGGGGGATGTTGAGGGCTTCGAAATTATAATGCTCTGTCTCTATCTCCGGCCCTTCCACTACTCTGAAGCCCAGAGATATAAATAGAGCGTTAATTTCGTTAATGGTCTTGGTTATCGGGTGTATCTTGCCTATTCGCCGGTTCGCGCCGGGAAGGGTCACGTCGATGGCCTCCGCCATCTCTTCAACGCC
>CAZHIO010000060.1:0-5860 GCA_964532615.1 uncultured Planctomycetia bacterium | reverse complement strand
GTAGAGTACATCTATTACTCGGGTGACGAGCAGACGCAGGATAACGATATGGGCATAGGGATGGGCGCTGCGCGCGCATCCGGCACATACACCGGATGGGATCCGATGTTCAGAGGCAAGTTTGATTCAGCGATCCGTGAGTTCGTTGGAACATACTATGCTTCGTACGATTATCCTGCTTCAGCTACCAATAGAAACAGCTGTACGGATGCATCGTTCACGAACCAGCAGCAGTTCGTATTATCCGGCAGCGTTCAGCCTATGGAGAGCTTGACGTTAAAGGGTAACGTTAATATGTTCATGACCGTTGTTCCTTACCTCGCCAATAGCGATGGTTATCACAGCGGTTACATTGGCACAGAGTTCGATGGCCAGGCCCTCTGGGATTACACCGAAGATGTCAGTTTCGGCGTACTCTATGGCCTCTTTGTACCGTCCGGAGATATCTATTTCGGCGGCGCAAACGATCCAGCCACGGATCTCGTTGGCACAGTGAAAGTAAGTTTCTAAGTTATATAATTAGAAATAAGAAACCCCCGATCTCGAGTATGAGGCCGGGGGTTTCTTATTGACTTTTCTCATCTATCAAAATATAATTGAACCTTGTGATGCGCCGAAATAATTTAATAATATTTACTACCGCAGCTGTCTTAAGTCTTGCGCTTATAATCGCGGGTGTTCTGTTCTACAACCGCAATGCCGGCTTATCCGCCAAGCGGCCTAAATACAACATAGAGGCTGTTAAGCTCTTTCCGTTCAGCACCGACAATGCGCTGAAAGAGTGGGAAGATAAGATCTTTGAAGGTAAGGTAATTTATAAGATAGAGAAGGATAGGGATCTCTCCTATGTTAAGGCGCATAGCGCAGGTAACGCGTCCGCTCTTTATTATAAGATCAAGCTTGATGCCAAGAAGAAGCGGCCTGCTTTAAAATGGAAGTGGAGAGTAGAGAAATTTCCCGATAAAAAACTTCCGGAGGATCTCCAGTCGACCAATGAGCATGATTTTGCCGGAAGGGTCTATGTGGTATTCCCGGCAGTATTCATACTAAATTCCCAGGTTATAGAGTATATCTGGGCCGAGCGTTTGCCTATAGGCACGACAGGGGTAAGTCCATATTCAAAGAATATCAGGCTGATCGTTCTTGAGAGCGGAAGCGCTAAAGAAGGTCAGTTTATTTCCGAAGAGAGGGATGTTGTAGCCGATTATATTAAAGCTTTCGGCAAGAGGCCGGAACACAATATAGGCGCTATTGCCTTCATGACGAATGCCGAGCATACCAAGACCAGCGCCGACGCGATGTATGATGAGATATCATTAGGATATAAGGAGTAAAGCATGAGGCCCAGGATCTTCAGGACCAAGTATCTGACCGGCAGTCATATTCAGATAAAGTATCTTTCACTGCTTTTGATCTCCATGGTAGTCCCTATGGTATTTGTCTGCGGCTGTCTGTACTACTTTATATTTACACTTATGGGAGAGCAGATAGGCATACCGGAGTATGTCTCGTATCATCTGACCCCGGTACTTCATAAAATCAATATAATGCTGATGATAGGTCTGCCGCCGCTATTCCTGCTTCTTTTAATATGGGGGATAATACTGTCTCACAGGTTTGCAGGCCCGCTCGAAAGATTAGAGAGAGAGCTTAAGGAGGTCACGGGCGATAAGCGTCATGGGCACAGGATAGTATTTCGCAAGCATGATGATATAAAACCGATAGCCGATTCTATAAACAATCTGCTGAATATGTTGGACGAGAGGAAAAAATGAGTAAAATAAGTGAGCATGCAGTAGTCGGTAAGAGCGCCAGGATAGCCGAGGGCGTCGAGATAGGCCCGTTTGCCATAATAGAAGATAACGTTGAGCTGGGAGCTAATGTCAAGATCATGGCTCATGCGTATATTTGCGGCGGCACAACGATAGGGGATAACGCTCAGGTACATATGGGCGCCGTTATCGGCAACCTTCCTCAGGACCTGGGGTTCGATAAGAATAAGAAGACATATACAAAGATAGGCAAGAATACCGTCGTTCGGGAATACGCGACTATACACAGGTCCACTATAGAGGGTTCCGCCACAATAGTCGGCAGTGACTGCTATCTTATGGCGCTGTCTCATGTCGGTCACGATTGCCATATCGGCAATAATGTTATAATAGCCAACGGCGTCTTATTGGCCGGGCACGTAAGCGTAGGTGATTACGCTTTTGTTTCTGGTAACGTTGTGGTGCATCAATTCTGCAGAATAGGGACGGTTGCCATGATAGGCGGCTTCACAGGGATAAATAAGGATGTGCCGCCGTATATGCTTGTCAGGGGGCCGTCTGTGGTTCGCAGCGTTAACCTTGTGGGATTGAGGAGATTGAAATTTCCGCGTGAATTGATAGGCGAAATAAAAGAGGCATATAAGCTTATATTTATGCAGAATTTAAATACCGCTCAGGCTATAGAGGGTATAAAGAAGCTTAAGCCCTCCAAAGAACTCGACCATCTTGTCGAATTTATCCAGACCTCCAAGCGGGGTATCTGTAAATATAAATACAGTGACGATGAATATTTTGAATAAGCTTTATAAAAATATCGGGAGAGTTTTAATGCCAAAGAAAAATAAGAAATCGCCGGTGAAGCGTGCCGCCAGGAAAAGAGTAACAAGTAAAAAGGCTCCGAAAAGTATAAAGGCGCGAGCGTCATCGGTCAAGAAGAGTAAAGGCTTAAAGAAGAAAGCCGCTAAGCCATCCAAATCGCCCGAGATCATGCTGGAAAAGATAGGGGAGATCACGCACTATTTCGGTAATGTAAAAGCCGCCGCCGTGAAGCTCACCAAGAGCGGGATAGCGGAAGGCGATAAGATCTATATAAAGGGGCACACTACCGATTTTAAAGATAAGGTGAAGTCCATACAGCTTGATCACGAGCCGATCGCGACCGGCAAAAAGGGACAGGAGATAGGCCTTTCGGTTAAATCCCGGGTAAGGACAGGGGATAAGGTGTATAAGGTATAGTATGGGCAGGCTAAAAAAATATTTATTGGGTTTAGGATTAGACAGTAAGGACGGCCATGTGCGTATAACTAAGGGTAAGAACTTTCGTCTTTATGGCGGCAGTGAAGAGACCCATGAAAGTATGCAGGAAAAAGTCATAAAGCTCAATGAACAGCTCGATAAGCGGCATAAGACCCTTGATAACGTAAAGAAAGAAGAGTTTGTCGAGATCGCCAAGAAGATAGGCTTGAAGATATCGCAAGACGATAGTCCTGCATAAATCATCGGATAAGTTATGAAAGTAGTCGGCATCAGCGCCAGTCCAAGAAGATCGGGTAACAGCGAGATCATGCTCAACAGGGCGCTGGAGGGTTCGGCGTCCTCAGGCGCGCTGGTAGAGAAGATAGTCCTGAACGAGCTCGATTTAAAACCCTGCCAGGAATGCGGCGGATGCGATAAGACCGGAAGATGCGTGATCCGTGACGACATGGATCAGATTTACGATAAATTAGATAAAGCCGATGCCTGCATAATCGCTTCTCCGATTTTTTTCGCCTCTGTCAGCGCCCAGGCCAAGATGATGATAGACCGTTTTCAGTGCTTTTGGGTATCGAAATATATCCTTAAAGATAAACCGCCGGCAAAGAAACGCCGCGGGGCCTTCCTGAGCGTTGCGGGCTCTTACAGAAAAGAACATTTCGATAATGCCAAGGGCGTGATCAAGGCTTTCTTCGCCACTCTTGATATCGAATATGCGGGTGAATTATTTTGCGGAGGGATCGATAAGACGGCTGATATCGACCGGGATACGGAGACCCTGAATAAAGCTTATAAATTAGGGAAGGAGCTGGTGATAAAGTAAATGATAGAAAAGTATAAGAAAGTAGCCGTTGAGGCCGCCCTTGAGAGCGGTCTTTTAATTAAGAATTCGGTCGGCAAGATAGCCAGCATCTCTTATAAAGGAAGAGATAATATAGTTACCGATGTGGATAAGGCGTCCGAGCGCCTGATAATAAAGAAGATACGTAAGGCTTTCAGTGATCATTCTATCCTGTCCGAGGAGCGCGCCCCGCTTACGCGAGCCTCCGGTTATAAGTGGATTATAGACCCGCTTGACGGTACCACGAACTTCGCGCACGCTTTCCCGTTCTTCTGCGTATCGATAGGCCTTGAATACAACGGGGATATAATATTGGGAGTGGTTTACGACCCGATGAGGAGAGAGCTGTACTGTGCCGAGGCCGGCAAGGGCGCCTATCTTAATAAGAAAAGAATACATGTATCAAAAGTTGAAAAGTTATCCGGAAGTTTTTTAGCTACCGGGTTCTCATACGGCAATATGAGGAAAGATAAGAATATAGATAATTTCAAAAGACTTCTCATGAGATCTCTGGCGATACGGCGCGCCGGTTCGGCGGCGCTCGATCTCTGCTACGTCGCGTGCGGAAGATTCGACGGATACTGGGAGCTGTTCCTGAAGCCATGGGATAGCGCGGCCGGTATTCTGATAGTTAAAGAAGCCGGCGGCCAAGTTACAAGACTTAACGGCGGGGCATATTCTCATTACGACGATGAACTGCTTGCGACAAACGGTTTGATCGACGGGCAAATAGTAAAAATTCTAAATGTTAGGCATCAAAAAAGTAAGTAATTTGCTATTGACACGGCTAACATAATAAGATATACTATCTTGTGTCAATAACAAGGCGGTGATATATGAAATTTAGAACCACGATAAAGTTAGTTTCAGAAGCTCATGATAAGAACGAAGCTTTGGATTTGGTAGAGGAGTATCTGTCCGGGAATATCATGTCCGGGATAGATATGAGATGCGTCACAAAGCCCGTTTGCAGTGGCGCGAAGATAGTCAGCTTGTCCGTAATCTCTTTAGTAATTATAGCCGGCATTGTTCTGGGATCATATATTAAGCATCCTCAGATCATGATGCGCACAATTCCGGGCGTAAGCGCAGTCCAGCCGCCTCTTAAGACTTCAGGCGCTGCCAGAATGAGTCCTGAATTTATGAAGGAGTGGCAGGATAGACAGACTAAAGAAGCGTTAAGCCAGATCACCAAGTAAACAGTTAAATCATTGAATTCCATTACAGGGCACCTTTTAAGGTGTCCTGTTTTTTTTATTGAAATTAAGCGCCTTTATTGTATACTGATACTATTAAACATAAGGAGCCATTCATGAAGCTATTGACGTTTATAATCATTGCCGGGCTTGTCTTTTCACTGAGCGCTCCGGGCGTCTTCGCCGCAAACGACGATGACGACGATTCGGAAAGCGGCGGCGGAAGCTCAACAATAGGCAGCGCCTTAATGGGCGGCTTGCTTGGCGGCGGTTTGGGTGCGGCTATCGGCAGCGCGTCCGGAAATGTCGGTAAAGGAGCGATGATCGGAGCGGGGGTAGGCGCTATCGGAGGCACTCTCATGGGCGCGGCCAAAGACGATCAGAATAAGCGGGACAGGCAATATAAGAAGCAGATCCGGAATGAACAGAACCGGTACGAAGAAGAGCAGTACGCACAGGAGCCTCCTCCTCAAGTTCAGCAAGTCCAGACCTCTCCGAGCGCTGAGGTAGTCAAAAAGAAAATCGTGCGTCAGTATGACGCCAACGGCAACGTAATATCCGAGAAAGAAGTTCCTGTCAACTGAGCCCGTTATAGATTGCTTCGTCAGCATAAAGGCCGTCCATGGCTTCCTCGCAATGACGCGTCTTAATATTGTGGTTCTCCCGAAACCTTACTATTACAATACATTAAATTTCGATAAAATCTGATAGGGCACACAATGCTATATAAGAGAGATCAGGACGCTATAAGATCATATCTCGAGGACAGCTCCAACCTGAAAGGCGGATATGCCGAT
>CAZHIO010000059.1:0-5884 GCA_964532615.1 uncultured Planctomycetia bacterium | reverse complement strand
ACGTTAGGTTCTCAGCCTAAAGACTGGGGTTCAAATCCCCATGGGGCTACCAAAATAACAAGTCGCTATAGGTAATCTGTAGCGATTTTTATTTTGGTAGCTATAGAAGGATTTGAAGCCAATTTTCGCCAAATACCCGTTACCGAAAGTATATTGACAAACGTAGTGCTGGGGCCATCCTAAAAGGGGACACCCTACGATAGCGCAGGGTGTCCCCTTTTAGGATGGCCCCAGTATACGGCCTCAGTATACCGTAAAACAAATCCGTTAAAATCATTGACATCAAGTCCCCGTATGCTAAAATAGTTATGAACATATGTTCATAACTATAGGAGGTTGTCTTGAGGCCTAAGAAGACCAGGCGGGTGAAATGCGCGCCGGGAGAGAGGTGTTTTAAGCCACTCTGTAGACCCCTAAATAAACTGAAGGATGTCTATTTAACGCTTGATGAATTCGAGGCTATACGCCTGGCCTGTCTCGAAAAATTAAAACAGATTGATGCGGCAAAGTTAATGGATATTTCCCGGCCGACTTTCTCAAGGATCTTAACTTCGGCCCAGAGAAAGATAGCTGATGGTCTTGTGAATATTAAAGCCATACGTATTGAGGGCGGATGTTGCGAGATAATTAAGAAGAGAAGGCGAAGAGTGAGTCATGATTAAGCCTATAATCGATTGGATCGTATATGATATTTTTAAGATGCGGCAAGGGTCTCTTTTTTCCGAAGCCCTGAACTTTTTTCTATACGACACGATCAAAATATTCTTTTTATTGACCGTCATTATTTTCGTTGTCGCCATTATAAGGACATTTTTCTCGCCAGATAAAATCCGGACGATTTTAAGCAAAAACCAGGGTTATCGGAGTAATGTGCTTGCGGCGCTTTTGGGCATTGTGACACCATTCTGTTCGTGTAGCGCGGTTCCTTTATTCTTGGGATTTTTAGAGGCGGGCGTTCCGTTAGGGGTGACTTTTTCATTTATAGTTGCCTCGCCAATGATCAATGAAGTAGCTCTTGTCATGCTGTGGGGGCTTTTTGGCTGGAAGGTATCCTTTATGTATATAGGCAGCGGGCTTCTCATAGCTATTTTTTCCGGAATAGTTATCGGCAGGCTTAAAGTTGAAGATTTGGTTGAACGCTTGGGCCAGAAGAAGCAGGCCTGTTGTGTTCAATCAGATGAAATGACATTCAAAAATAGGATCGCATACGCCAAGGGTTACACTGGAGAGCTGTTAAAGAGCATATGGTTATATGTTCTAATTGGCATAGGTTTGGGCGCGTGGATCCACGGCTATGTTCCCGCGGAATTTCTCGCGAAGGTGGCGGGCAGAGGTAATTGGTTCGCCGTGCCATTGGCAACGCTCATCGGTATTCCTCTCTATTCCAATGCGGCCGGTGTCATCCCTCTTATCAGCGCGTTGACCGAGAAAGGCGTGGCTATGGGAACGGCGCTCGCCTTTATGATGGCAGTAACCGCGCTTTCATTGCCCGAATTTATCATACTTCGGAAGGCAATGAAGCTGAAGTTGATTATAATTTTTGCCTCGGTTGTGGGTATGGGGATTATATTTACGGGATATTTATTTAATTTTATTTTGAAATAAGGAGAGACTGTGAAAATAGAAATTTTAGGAGTTGGCTGTCCCAAATGCAAGCATCTCACCGCTAATGCAGAGGCCGCAGTCAAAGAACTGAATATAATTGCTGAGGTTTCCAAAGTGACGGATATCGACAAGATCGTTGAATATGGAGTCATGACGACGCCAGCGATTGCGGTTGACGGCAAGGTTGTTTCGGCGGGAAAAGTCTTAAGCAAAGACGAAATCAAAAAGATTATCTCGCAATAGGAGGAAAGCTTGAAAAAGTTAATTGTATTTATTCTGTTGGCTGTTGCGGTAATTAGCGCAAGCTCTTATGTCGTTGCCGCGGATAATCTACCGGCGAAAGTGATAGCGTACTATTTTCACGGATCGTTTCGTTGTCCTACGTGTATGAGCATGGAGAAATATTCAAGGGAAGCGATTGACTCAAATCTCAAAGACGCTGTTGCTTTGGGCAGGCTGGAGTTCAAAGCGGTTAACGTGGAGGATCAGGGTAACGAACATTTCGTTAATGAGTATAAACTTTATACTAAAACTCTTATTCTTTCGCTGGTGAAAGATGGCAAGGAAGTTAAATCAAAAAATCTCGACAAGATTTGGGAGCTTGTCCGTAACAAACAAAAGTTTATTGATTACGTGACCAGCGAGATAGCTGGGTTTATGAAGGACGCACAATAATGGAACTGTTGATTGTTTTTGGTTCTGCACTATGGCTGGGAATATTGACTTCAATCAGCCCCTGTCCTTTAGCGGCAAATATTGCGGCAGTGTCGTTTCTTTCTAAGAAGATTGCGCATCCGGCTCTTGTTTTCGTTTCAGGGCTTGCCTATACGCTTGGTAGGATAGCGGCGTATGCGGCGCTCGGTTGGATAATTATCAGTTCTCTTTTGAGCGTTCCGCAGATTGCGCAATTTTTGCAGAAGTACATGGGAAAGGCATTGGGGCCTCTTTTGATAATCACGGGATTGTTTTTACTGGAAATAATAACTCTAAGATTGCCCGGGATTTCGTTGTCTCAAAAGCATAGCAATAAACTTGTTGAGTCCGGCGCTCCGGGAGCTTTTCTTTTAGGGGTAATATTCGCTTTAGCGTTTTGTCCGGTTTCGGCGGCGTTATTCTTCGGAAGCTTAATTCCTTTGGCGCTTAACGATAAGGCGGGAACTTTATTGCTGTTTATCTATGGGGCAGGGACAGGGCTTCCGGTGCTGGTATTCGCCGTCGCGATCGCGATAGGGGTTACTTCAATGAGTCATTGGTTTCATAGGATCATGAAACTCGAGTATTATACTCGCAGAATAACTGGCGTAATTTTTATCCTCGTAGGGTTGTGCTACTCTGGAATTTACATTTTGAAGTTATTTTAGGGAGTGGCGGATTGGAAATAGAAAAAGATAAACAGTACGAAATAATAGTTTTCCCTAACCAAGACGAAGGCTTAAAAGCTCAACGAGTTTTAGTCTCTAAAGGCGAGGATTTTAAACATATTTCTACTTTGGCAGTAGTTGTGCCTGAGGATCGCAGACAGGCGGCATGCCGGAGTATCATCGATGAAAACACGATGATAAGCGGTTATTATCCTTTTTTGTATCGGGACTACGAGAAGGATTTCTTTAAGAGGGCAGAGGCGTATAAAACAGATAGTTCGAATGGTACGTTTCTTAATACAATAACCCTGTGTTACGTCGCACCTTGTATGGCTGATGAGAAGAAGATTCGGCTCATTGCGTATTTAAACCGGGATATAACGGAGATCCTGCCGTATCTGAATGCTGTTATAAAAGGTGCCTCTTATAACAAGGACGCTTCCACTCTCACCTTTGTTAAAGAGCGGCGTCTCATTAATCTCTACAATGTGAAAATTACCATAGCTAAGGCAGATGATATTATTGACGCATGGCATATTTTGGATGAAGTTAAAGGGTTGATAAATAAAACGTACGAAAACAGGTTGGATGTTAAGCCGAGTTATGACGAAAAAGTTAAAGTAACTGCGCTTCAAATTTACGGTTGGCTTCCAAAGACAAATTGTAGAGCATGCGGCGAGGCAACATGTCTTGCGTTTGCGTGCAGGCTTTTGATAGGAGAGCAGAATCTTTCAAAGTGCGTACCCCTGTCAACAGAATCAAAGTTTTTCGAGAATAAAAAGATTATGCAGAAAATGGCAGAGGCACTTAGCGTTGCGTAATTAAGGAAAAGGAGAGGGTATGAGCGAAGGCATTGTTAAAAAGTTATCGTTTCTGGACAGATTCTTGACACTGTGGATCTTTATCGCCATGGCGTCAGGTGTTTTATCGGGATTTTCTTACCCTGGCATCGTTGGGTTCTGGAACAAGTTTCAGGTTGGGACGACCAATATTCCCATCGCTATCGGTTTGATTCTTATGATGTACCCGCCTTTGGCAAAGGTTAAATATGAGGAGATGGGTGATGTTTTTCGGGATTATAAAATCCTCGGGCTCTCGCTTGTCCAGAATTGGATCGTCGGGCCTATTCTGATGTTTGTTCTTGCAATCACATTCTTGAGAGGTTATCCGGAGTACATGGTTGGATTGATTATGATCGGCCTTGCCCGGTGCATCGCAATGGTCATCGTGTGGAATGATCTCGCCAAAGGCGATACGGAATATTGTGCGGGACTTGTGGCGTTTAATTCAATCTTTCAGGTGTTGTTCTATTCTGTATACGCGTGGGTTTTTATTACGATTATCCCGACATGGTTTGGGCTTCGCGGGGTCGCGGTAAATGTCACGATCGCTCAGATCGCGCAAAGCGTCTTTATTTATTTAGGGATTCCCTTTATCGCGGGTATCGTTAGCCGATTTTCTTTAATAAGGCTCAAGGGGAAGGAATGGTATGAGAAGCGATTCATCCCGAAAATAAGCCCTATAACCCTCATCGCGCTTTTATTCACGATCGTGGTCATGTTTTCCTTAAAAGGTGAATACATCGTGCGGATTCCGTTTGATGTGGTAAGGATCGCGGTGCCGTTACTTATATATTTTGTGGTAATGTTTTTGATCTCGTTTTATATGGGTAAAAAGTTTAATGCCGGGTACGCTAAGAGTGCGACGCTTTCATTCACTGCGGCCAGCAATAACTTCGAGCTTGCGATTGCCGTAGCTGTGGCAGTATTTGGAATTAATTCCGGAGCGGCTTTCGCGGCAGTTATCGGGCCTCTGGTTGAGGTGCCTGTATTGATCAGTTTAGTAAATGTTTCCCTATATTTTAAGAGGAGATATTTCAATGGATAAAACAAAAGTTCTTTTTGTGTGTATTCACAATTCGGCGAGGAGTCAGATGGCGGAGGCTTTTCTTAAGAAGTATGGAGGTGACCATTTCGAAGTGGAGAGCGCCGGGCTTGAACCGGGAAAGCTTAATCCAGTTGTGATAGAAGTCATGAAAGAGGCCGGCATTGACATTTCACAGAATAAGACGAAAAGCGTTTTAGACTTTTTTAAACAGGGAAAACTGTACAGTTATGTGATTACCGTTTGCGATGGGGCGCAATCAGGGCGGTGCCCCGTTTTTCCGGGTATAGCCAAGAAGCTCCACTGGGGGTTTCCGGATCCTTCCGGCTTTACGGGATCTCATGAGGAAAAGCTGGCCAAGACGCGGATAATCCGGGATGAAATTGAGGCGAAGGTCAAAGAGTGGCTGTCTTCGGTTCATTCTTGTTGATTATCGCTTAAGAACGCATATAATTGGTATATTCGTTCGCTCCAGAACGGCATCTCCGTTAAACCGTATTTTAAACCGCCGAAAAAAGACAGGAACCAATGCCGAACCAAAAAAGAAGAAAAGATGTCAGAAACCTTGCGATAGTCGCGCACGTCGACCACGGAAAGACAACGCTCGTTGATACTCTGCTCAAATATACGGGGGCCCATAAGTTCGAAGAAGGCGAGGTCACTATCATGGATTCGAACCCTCTCGAAAAAGAGAGAGGGATCACGATCTTTTCTAAGAACGCCTCTTTTCATTATAAGGGCGTACAGTGCAATATAGTCGATACGCCGGGACACGCCGATTTCGGAAGCGAGGTGGAACGCATTCTCGAAATGGTCGATGGCGTGCTTCTTCTTGTCGATGCCGTAGACGGGCCCATGCCACAGACAAAGTTTGTGTTGAAAAAGTGCCTCGAACTGCATCTAAAACCGATCCTTGTTATAAATAAGATCGATCGCCCCAATGCGCGGCCGCATGAAGTAGCCAGCATGACGTTCGATCTCTTCTGCGAGCTTAACGCGTCCGATGAGCAGCTCGATTTTCCGATAGTCTATGC
>CAZHIO010000058.1:0-5888 GCA_964532615.1 uncultured Planctomycetia bacterium | reverse complement strand
ATTTATAGGCATCGCTATAGGATCGAGATACAGATCTTCCATGCTTATACCGATCTCTATGGATTTCGCTACTATCTTAGCGGCAAGCTCGAGCCTCTTATCTTTAGTATTAGGCACTCCTGACTTATCCATAGCGAGTCCTATTACCTGTGCGCTATACTTCTTCGCGATACCAAATACAGCTGTCATCTTATCGTCATCAGCGCTCGTAGAATTGATAACAACGCGATTGGCCGCGATCTTTATCGCCTCCTCGATTACGTCTATCCTTGTGGAGTCGAGCGAGATCGGAACGATAACTACTTTCTGTATGCAGTGAACCAACCACTTCATATCTTCAACGGGATCTTTCGAATATGGCCCCGTGCTTACGTCCAAAATAGTGGCTCCCGCCTTGACCTGCTCTTCCGCAAGATGCTGAATAACGTCGGCTTCGCGATTCACTATCGCTCTGCTGACGTCCTTATACATCCCGTTGATAAGTTCTCCTATCACTATCACTTTATCGCCTCTTTCATTTATCTCTTTGGTTTGATCCAATCGATATACCTTCGAACCGAACTTGCCGCGTCCGGATGACGCGTTACGATCAGATCAGCGCCGGACTGTATGAGCGACACGGCCGTAGTTATCTCCCAGTTCACTCCCTGCGCTTCTCCGAATTCTTTAGCTTCCTTCGTCTTCCATACTTCCGCGCCGACTAAAGCTATAAAAGGCATCGCGAGCAACCTGTCACCCGCAAAAGCGGCGAGGCGGCTGCGCTCCATTATAGAGTACACATATTCCATGCCATATCCGAGAGAGGTCGTAGTCGAGTGCATCACGATCTTCTTCGTATCAAAACCCATATCGCTCATAAGTATATTGACCTGTTTGGCTATATTAATATCAATAGGCGAATCGGCGATTATCGAATGGCCGTCGGCAAGGCACGTAGCCGTCAATGTCTTATAATTATTTTGAGCGGCGATACCCAGCAAGCAGTTCTCGCCTTTCAGCGCCTGGCTTACTTTGGGCATTATATCATTGTCGCGTTCGTCATCGCCGGAACCCAACACTATCAACGGAACCCCGGTACGGCTGACTATCGCTCTCAATATGACAAGGACTTCGTCCGGATTCCTTGATCCATAGTCAGGATGCAAGCTCTGAAGGCGGACGCATAGCGCCTGAGCTCCGAAATTTTCAACGCAGACCTTGGCCCACTTTATAGGGTCATTGACCGCATCCCCATAAGCATCCATCAGGCTCTCCGGCCAATCATCCGGTCGGCAATCCAGAATTTCATAGGCCACTATCGGCGGGTTCGGCATATCGCCTTCGTCGTAAAGACACGGTAATCCGGTCTGCCCGCCTATTCTGACCGCAGGCCTTAAACCGCCCCTTCCTATCTCTACGATATTTATAGCTCCCGCATACTTATCTTTTATCAGTTCCACAGACATATCAATTCTCCGTTAATTTTTTGCATATCGATGTAATGCCTGAAATTACAGCGTCGTCGCTGAATTCAAATATAGACTTATCCGAGATATTCCAATCGACAAGCGCTTGGCTATACGGCACGGCTCCGGCAATATTCATACAAGCCTTCCTGATCTCTTCCTCTAAGCGGTCCAGCGGGCCTGAAACTTTATTTATAATAAGCCAGGCGCTGCCTACTTTTATTTTAAGCGCCTTGGTCAGATCATATATCTTTTTCGCTCCGCGCAATCCCGGTACAGAATAGTCGCTCACAAGCACAAGTTTGGTAATGACTCCTGTCGTGCGGCGCGATATATGCTCCATGCCCGCCGCATTATCGATCACGACATAGTCGTAGCTTTTTGTTATGCGTCCTATTATATCCCTTAATAGGTTATTCACGTAACAGTAGCAGCCCGGACCTTCCGGAGCGCCCATGACTAAAAGATCGAAGCCGCCAGTCTCTTCCAGCGAGGATTGAACTTTCATCTCAATAAAACGTTCTTTCGTGGTTCCCGGTGGTATCTTATCGATATTCTTCGATATATCGTCGCATATTCCGACTATCGTTTCGGGATCTATTACGCCAAGCGAGCCGGCAAAACACGAATTCGGATCGGCGTCAATAGCCAGCACAGATCCTCTCTTGCTTTTAACCAGATAAGCCACTATCAGCGCCGCTATCGTGGTCTTGCCTGTGCCGCCCTTACCGTTTACCGCTATAATCGTACCGACGGGAACCTCCCGATATCCGTATGCGGGAAAAATAGCGCCGCCACATATTCATCCATATAGTCAGGCTCGGAACCCAGATCGAGATAAGTGATATTCTTATATATACTTTCTATCTTGTCGAACGCCTCGCGGGAGACCAGCGACATCCTCGCGCCGGCGAGAGAAGAGTTACCGATAAATTCGTATATGGATCTGTCGATATCCGGCAGCAATCCTATAAATATAGAATTCTCGATGTTAAGATAGTTGCCAAACCCGCCGGCGATGTATATCTTCTTCACTTCCGAAATATCTTTACCGACCTTCTTCAGGATACCGACGATCGCGCTATAGATGGCGCCTTTCGACCGTTTCAGGTTATCTATATCGTCATCCTGTATTACTATATCACGGCCTATATCCGTCTCCGAGGAGAAGGCCACAACGAACTCATAGTTATTCCCGGCCATGCGGACTCTGCGCGATATTGTATTGCGGTTTATTCTGCCGTCTTTATCTATAATACCGCGCCTTAGCAGCTGGCAGAGCAGATCTATGTACCCCGACCCGCATATGCCTTTCGGAGACGCTCCGGATATCGTTTCATATCTGACGTCGTTATTGGCGTCAATGCTAACTTTTTGTATAGCTCCGCTCGCGGCCTTCATCCCACAGGATAAGCCGCTGCCTTCAAACGCCGGACCTGCGCTGGCCGCGGAACCTATCATCCATTCGCGGTTTCCGAGGACTATTTCACCGTTGGTTCCGATATCCACAAGAAGAGTCAGTTCTTCGCTATCTGAAAGCCCGCACGCCAATATCCCCGAGACTATATCGCCGCCTATATAAGTGCTGACTCCGGGTATGGAGACCACTACGCCGCAGGGATTTATTTCGATCTCAAGATTTGCCGCGCTCGCCGCCGGAAATGCGCTCGTTTCCGGCATATACGGCGCTTTACGCATACCGGACGGATCTATCTTAAGGAGAAGATGCATCATAGTCATATTGCCGGCTAATACTATAGCGAAGACGTCGCTAAGGCTTACCTTATGAGATGCGCTCAAATCTTCTATTATTTCGTTAATATTGCCTATCACCGCGGAATTCAACCTCTCCATACCATCTGATTCTGATGCGCATACTATTCTTGTTATCACATCCGCGCCGTATACGGCCTGTTTATTAAAGACTATCCTGGAGCCGACAATCTGATCTCTCTTAAGATCTATCAACTGTCCGGCTATCGTAGTGGTGCCTATATCGAAAGCGAAAGCGAAATTAGCGCCTGACGTATCACCGGGCTCTACTGAAAGAAGCTCCGCGAGCGCATCTGTAAAAACTAAAGTAGCGGTTATGCCATGACCTGCGGCTCGCAGATCTTTTTTATGAGCGATAGAGTCAAATATTTTTGTTGATATCTCTATTCCGCCGGCCATATTCTTTAATCTATTCTTTACATCATCAGAGAGACGTGCGCTGTCGAAAACCTCCTGAGCCTTAACGTCGATATGGATCTTTTTTACTATCGGCGAGAAAGTAAATTCTTTCTCCCTCTTCAGGATAATGCCTTTCGCGCTATCTTCCGTCTTATAACTTATGGGCCCGGCCGGCTCTAAAGAATCTTCGGGTATCGAGATCTCGAGATCGCTCTCTACGAGTGTCCGGCATGCGAGGACCAGGCCTTTCTCAAGCGGATCATATCCGGCAGTACACGATGCGTCTGTATTGACGTCTCCCTTTTCTATTATCACGCGGCATTTTCCGCAAACGCCCTCCCCGTTACACGGCGCCGCCAGAGCCGCTCCGGCCTTTCTGGCTGCCCTTAGAAGATCTGTCCCTCGAGGCACTTTTACGGGTTTACCCTGCTTTTTGAACGTTACCGTAAATTCGCGCATCTATGGTTTCCAATTCCTTAAATAGTTTACGATACCGGACGCTTCGCGCGGTCCTACCGATATATTCCACCCCGAAATTTCTTCGAGCTTCCCGCTTAATACAGCGACATATCCGGGCAATGTCAACGTTCGATGTGAAACCATATTCTCTATGCCCGACTTTTTCAGTTTTTCCGCTATCTGCTCTGCGGTAAACTTTTCGGCGGCCCACGCTGTCAGAACCGACATCCCTTCCGCGTCACAGCAGATTATGTACGAAGGAACTTTGCTCGACTCCACCTCGGAAGCGACGGTAAAATACGTGATCGAGAAGTTAGTAGTCACCAGTACGGGGGAATTCTTAGTAACTTTACCTATCTCATATATTTTCGGCTCGACCTGTACCGGCTTCTGCGGATCCTGATATATATCCTGCCGCGCTACCAGGAGCGGAAATACAAATTCCTTATCCGTATTTTTCATTATAACGATACCCGCATACTTTGCCATATACGATACAGCCTCGGCAAGTTCCTGGTCAGGATCGGCGCTCTCTGTAAATACGATTATGGGATAGCCTAAAGGCCTAAAATTCTTCTTCAGGGCGCTGCGCCTCATATAGGTAAAGCTCTGTATTCGCTTAGCCAGATCCCTCTCCTTCAGGTTGATTACGATCTCTTCGAGGCCATAGGCCTTTGCTTTAGCCGTAGCCTCGGCGGCTTCGTCTAAGCTGGCACAGGTAAGCGCAAGCGGAAGATCGTTCTCTTTAGCGATCTTGATAAATGCGTCCGGGAATGTCTTCTCGCCGCAAATTATCAAAGGGCGCCTCTCTAAACATAATTTTACGGCATCCGCCATAGATCGGGCATCGTCGCTGTAAAGGGCTATCGGCAGTTTCGACATCGCTTCCACGGTGCTGACAGCCGTGAGAAATTTATTGCGGTATTTCGAAGAGTTCTTTACGCATATCAGGTTCGCTCCTATCTGCTGGCCGACGCGTTCGAACTTAAGAGCGTTTATCTTACCTACAGCGAGATTGATCTCGTCTTCATCCATAGAGTCCTCGATAAGAAAGCCTATCGCTGTAGGGTGATAGAATTTCTGCTCGTGCCTGAACATCACGGTCTCGTTGCCGATCTCGAGCTTCTGATCCCCTGCGCCTATAGTGACGAGTTTTATGGGCGGTTGGGACGCGCTTTCGAGCGCCTCTTTAGCCTGCTGAGAAACGTGAGGGCATTTATCGAGAGCTATCTTCTTCTGAGCAAGCGCCATAGCGAACGCCAGGCAAGTCGCAAAGCCGCATTCCTTGCAATTGGTTTTAGGTAAAAGTTTATATATATCGAGTCCTGATAACGCCATAACCCCTCTTCTCTACATTATAGGCGGCATAGTTAGCGCCGGATGGCCGACCTTGGAAAGATACGCCGTCAGCTCTGCGGCGTCGGTCGTCACAGTTTCGTCAGCTATCTTATCTATCAGATCGATCTCGCCGATCTCTTTCGCCCTGGCCTTAAGCCTATCGGCAAGAGCTTCTTTAAGTTCTTTCGGCATCCATACGACACGTCTTAGTCCGCCCTCGGCTGAAATAAATTTCTTACTCACAATATAAAGACGCCCTACGCCTATAAATCCGGGCGTTTGCGCTCCGCCGCCTACGGTGGTGGCCAGCGATGTAAACTTCATCCCTACCGGCGTCTCTCCGGTGTATTCGCGGTTGACGATCATTACGCCGTTTGCCTCCGGAACTATCGCCACAATGCACTCAAAGCAGCCGCATGATGTCATGGGTGACTCCATGATAGAATAAGCCGCCATCACGGTAGTGTGCCGGTG
>CAZHIO010000057.1:4491-6002 GCA_964532615.1 uncultured Planctomycetia bacterium | reverse complement strand
CTGGCGCAGGCAGTGGCGGCGGCACTGGAAGAAGAAGACTTATACGAGGCAGCAGAAATAATGAATAAGGTGACAGGGGATTTAGATATTGATTTTTTTAGAGGATGCGGCCGCTGCGGATATTTCTTCGCAAATTCAGTAACTGGGAGGGGATATAAAATCAGTAAAGATGGAACAAGTTATGTGGTTAAAGAGACTGCACCGAGCAAGCGCATTCGACTGAGTTATTGATCAAGGCTACATTGAAAGCACCACCGCAAAGAGAAGAGGCCGAGCATAGGGGTGGCAATGACACAAGCACACGGAGCATATAGCGGGAGAGATTAAATTTGAAAGACGCAAAAAAGGTAACTAAGAAAGAAAGACCAATAACGCCGCTTCGCGCGATAAGGTTGCACTGCCGACAGTGCGGCACTGGCACGCCAAAAGAGGTGAGGCTATGCCCCATCAAAGACTGCAATTTGTATGCCTATAGAAGAGGTACAAATCCAGCTAGGGCAAAAATTGGACCTGGGATGGTGATTAAAACAAACCCTGAACATAGAAAAGGCGACCCAGCAAGGAAATCCGCGGCGAAGTACGCCTGTAGGGGCATATGGCTAAAGACAAGGCATATCTAATGAACCTTGAGGCACCTGGCGCGAAATCAGGGCGACCAATGGTAAGCGTCAGCAAGAAGGGGCAGATTGAGGTCAGGAAGACCAAGAAAGGTTTTCGGATAGAATTAACAAACGACTAAAAATAGGAGGGGAAGGACATGCACAGAGTATTAGCAGAGTTACGCCGTTTGAGTAAAGAGCTGAGGATAAAGAAAGCAGCAATTGTATCGGAGATGAGGACCAGACGCGGGGAAAAGAAAGCCATTGATCTAGAGCTGATAAGATTGCGTAAAGAGATCAAAGACATAAAAGGATCTCACCATGATTTATGAAGCGCACCAGTAGAAGGATAAATGAAAAAGTATATATGGTATGGCTACAAACATCATAAGGCTCACATTGAGGAGGTCAGTATGTTTGTAAACCCACCGGAATACAAAGAAAAACCTGTCGACATATTAACATTTTTGAAAGAAGACAGGTATCTCGGAAAGGTAACCAACAACCTGCGTGCAATATACCCGGGGTGGCTGATGCCGATCGCTGAATTATTTTGTGGGGACCTCAAGCAGATTGTAGTGCTGTCAGGGGGGTTAGGCATAGGCAAGACGATGGTAGTGTGCGGATTTTGCATCCCGTACATTATGTATCGCATAAGCATGTTAAAAAATCCGTGGCAATATTCTCATAGTGTCGTATCCGGTAAAATGGAAGTGGCATTTTTTAATCTTGCAGGGTCCCTTAGCAAATCCCAGGGGTTTGCCTATATGCAGAACTCGTTAAAAACATCCCCTTGGTTCCAAGAGTGCGGCAGGATGGGAGGAGGATTCGAGCCATGTTTTGAACTTGACCTATTTCGTTGGTCTTTGGTTTCCCCAAATGCGCGCGGATTCACCAGCAGTATTGGCGGGG
>CAZHIO010000057.1:0-4481 GCA_964532615.1 uncultured Planctomycetia bacterium | reverse complement strand
CGCAACTTTGCATTGACGGCTGGTGTATTTGTGCACGACACACTTGGAGGAAACGTAATAGCAGGGGTAATGGACGAGGTAGACAGCCCTAATGAGTTTACGGGGCAGAAGAAGCGCGTTTTGCAGGCATGTGAAGATACTGTGCAACGTTTTGAACATCAGATTGAAAAGGACGGCTGCAGTATGGGCAAGATATTCCTAGTGTCATCCAGGCAGGAGGAGACGGCATTCTTAGATGCATTTATAGAGAGAATGAAGTATTCAGAAAAGGCGCAGGTCTATGATATGGCGCAGTGGGACGTATTACCAAAGAGCGCATACTCTGGAGTAAGATTCCCAGTGGCGATTGGGAATACATACACTATTCCAAAGATAATAGATCAGGAGGAGAAGGATGGGTACATTGAAAAAGGCAAGCGAGTGATAGATGTTCCTATAGAGCACAAACTTGACTTCGAGCTGAATATTGAAGAGGCATTAATATCGTTGGCAGGGGTGAGAAGCTGGCCCGTGAGTGTGTGCGGCTCGCGATGAATGAGACACTGACGAAACCGGCTGAAGAGACCGGAACGCGGAATATTTTGAATAGTGATATTAAGACCTTAAAACAATTGGGCAGGTATCGACGTGGGAGGTATAAGAACCAGCCGGACTTCGTAAATCCGGAGCCGGTAGTGATACCCGGCTTCATTCTTCCTGCAGAGTTATCCCCATATATAGAGGAATATAAATATAATCAAAAGCCAGAATTGATAAAGTGTATAATGAGCGCCCTGTCCAAACTCATCATAAAGATGATAAACCAAGAGATAAGTCGGTACAAAGTGTTGCAGGATATGGAAAAGCAGGAGCTGTACAATACAGCATTTATAAGCCTGCACCACGCCATGCTCAAGTTTGATGTGTCCAAATCCACAATATATAGCTTTCCGAGATATCTGCAGGGATATATCAAGAGAGACCTTAAGAAGATAGTAGACAGTGAATCCGAGCTAATATGCTGCGGGATAGAGGGGATAGAGTTCATGCCGGAGGAGACAGCATGCACATCACAGGCATATAGAGCAAAACGATTGATATCGATGAAGATAGAGTTAAAAAAAGCTATGGATGAGATGGTTCAGACCGGGAAGGTAAGCGCGAAAAATATAAGGGCGTTCGAGATGAGGCACATAGAAGGACGCACATATAAGGAAATAGCGGAGAAGATGCCGGGAAAGACGGCAGAAGGGATAGAGAGCAGCATCAGAAGGATAATGAACAGCTTGCAGCATAAGCTTAGACATTGTAGGTAAAACATATAAAACAGATAATATAATAAATAGTTCGACGGATTTTATCTGCTTTGTGTTATTTATAGTGTATAAAACAAACCTCAGATTTAAAGAGTTCCCAAAACCTAATTTTAAAAGCGCTTTAGAGGCATTAAATCGGCAGATTAGAGGATAGTAGGATGTAGCAAAGGCACGAGCACCGGATGTACCGAGCAAGCTTAAGCATAAATACAGGGGAAGCATACAAATAGTTAAAATAGTTCTACGGACTTTATCTACTTAGTGTTATTTATAGTGTATAAAAAAAGGTGAGATCTAAAGAGGTCAGATTAACTAATTTTAACTGGCACATAAGGACTAAAAGTAGCAGCCTTCGTCATAAGATAAGCGGCGAAGGTTTCTTTATATGTACAGCCATGCAGACATGGTAATAGTTTTATTAATATTTGAAAATGCGATATAATGCACCCTAAGGTATTACAAATCGCGGATATGCAGGCTTATACGTAAAAGGAACAAGTAAAATGCGCAATAGAGTAGCTGTGAATGACGACCTGCCGGCGAATCTGGAAATAAATGCCGAATTTAAGGCAGCCTTTGATCTGATGGAAAACACCAAAGACTGCATTTTTATTACAGGCAAGGCGGGTACCGGTAAGTCGACCCTCTTAAAGTATTTCAAAGCTAATACAAATAAAAAGATAGTGATACTGGCTCCGACCGGAGTTGCTGCCATAAATGTCGGCGGCCAGACCATCCACTCTTTCTTCAAATTTCCTCCCAAAATAATCGATAAAGACGCAATAAGGAGGCTGCATAACCGGAGCCTGGTTGAAAAACTGGACACCGTGATCATCGATGAAGTGTCGATGGTCCGCGCCGATCTTATGGACGGTATCGATCATGCGCTACGAATAAATCGCGACGAGATGAAAAAACCATTCGGCGGCGTTCAGATGATATTTTTTGGCGACCTTTTCCAATTATGTCCCGTGGTCGAGAGAGAAGCTAAGGATATACTGGCAGAGAAATATTCCACGCCTTATTTTTTCAGCGCGAAAGCGTTTAAGACCTTAGACATAAAATACATTGAACTATCGAAGATTTACAGGCAAAAAGACGGTAAATTCGTAAGCCTCTTAAACAGGTTAAGGAATAAAGAGCATACCGAAGATGACTTAAAAACGCTGAATGGCCGGGTCCGTAAATATTCCGTTGATACCGCTAAAGACACGACGGTTATCCTTACAACTACCAATAGCCTGGCCGGCGCGATTAACCAGGACCGGTTAGCAAAGTTGTCCGGAAAGGAATTCGTATATGAAGCAACGGTAACCGGGAAATTCGGAGAGTCAGCATATCCAACCGACGTATCTCTAAAACTAAAGAAAGACGCTCAGGTCATACTTATAAAGAACGATCCCGGCAAGCAATGGGTAAACGGTACTCTTGGTAAGATAGCCTCTCTGACGCATGATTCAATAAAAGTCGATATTGATGGATCTATATGTGAAGTACCTATGGTAAAGTGGCAGAAGATAGAGTATAGCTACAATGAGGATGAGGATAAGATTGAAGATGAAACGGTTGGTACCTTTGAGCAATGTCCCATTAAGCTGGCATGGGCTATTACTATTCATAAGAGCCAGGGTCAGACATTTGATAAGGTCGTTCTCGACCTTGGTCATGGGGCTTTTACCCATGGGCAGGTGTATGTGGCTCTAAGCAGATGCACGCGGCTGGAGGGCATACAGCTTAAGAGGCCGGTCATCCATAGTGATATCATATTTGATAGGCGTATATATGAATTCAAAGACCGCTTTGCCAGCTTGCTTTGATGTTGTGCGTACTATGAAATGTGGCGTACCATTGACAAAATAGCAATCCATGCTATACTTACTTCACAGTTAGGCAGTCCCGAGTTGTGAAGGGGTAAATCCCGGACTTTAAAAAAGTAAAACCTTCGAGGGTTGGAGTTTGACCAGCGAGGGTTTTTGTGTTTCTACTATACGCGGCTGCGGAGCTTGTGGCCGATAGACATATTTGCAGTACCAGAGACTTGATTGGGTAATAGGATGTGCGGTTTTTCGTTTATTAGCAGTACCCCTGTATTGAAGGGGAATTTGGGCTTAAATACAAGCAAAACCTTCACTGGCCGGATTATGGCTGGCGGAGGTTTTTGTTTTATGGCGACGTAACGCTGTCGCTGCCAAGAGTATACTAGAGTTATGATATTATTGGTGAACGAACATGAGTGAGATTATTGCAGGGTTGACCCCTATTCAGATATTTTTTATTGCAATGTCTATTATTGGAACGGTTCTTGCCGGGAATAATAATAGCTGGAGCTGGATTTTTTCTATTCTGGCAAGCGTTGTTCTATTAGTGATAGGGATAGTCCAAAACATACCCCTGGTCACGCTTCTTGGCATAATTTACATATTGCTGGAGATAAGAGGCGCCTACCTGTGGATTTTTAAAACCTATAGGCAGGATCGTTCAAAAACTTTTTGCTGTTCACATTGCGGCAAAGAAAGCGACATAAATGGATCAAAACAAATGCGGCGCGAAGCGGTATCTGCCGGAAAGGAGAGTATCAAGGTTATACCGTATGGAAAGCCGATAAGATATTTAACTATAAAAAGCTTTAAAACGAAAGGGAGGGAGTCATGGAAGGTGGATTTCTAAAGAACACACAGATCATCATTCTGGGTGTTTGTATAGCGGTAGCAACGATAGCCTCAAGCGTTATTCTGTCAGGCGGGTTCCTAAAGGTAATGAAGTTCACAAGGGAACAGATATCAGTCACAGGCTCAGCAACAAAGGAGATTAGAAGCGACTACATTGTATGGAAGGGTGAGTTCTCAAGGAGAGAGGTTGATCTTAAGACGGCTTATACGAACCTCAGATCGGATCTCGATAAGGCCAAAGCATACCTTAGTTCAAAGGGTGTAAAGGAAGATGAGCTTACGATATGCCAGGTTGCCACAGAGACAGTCTACAAGAAGAATGAAAAAGGTAATGATACCAACGACATTCAAGGCTACCGCTTAAGCCAGGGTGTTGAGATAAAGTCATACGATGTTGCTAAGATAGATAAGGTGGCGCGCGAAGTCACAGAGCTGATAGATCAGGGCATCGAGTTTACTTCTCCGGCACCGGAGTATTTCTATACCAAGCTTGATGAGCTTAAGGTGGAGATGCTTG
>CAZHIO010000056.1:0-6057 GCA_964532615.1 uncultured Planctomycetia bacterium | reverse complement strand
TTATTTATCCGGTTAGACACGAGAGCGAATAGCATCTTCTGAAAAGCCGCAAGCTCGAACCATATGAATTTATCTACATGGCTCTCGATCTCTGAAGATGTTATGTCTTTAATGCCTATGCCTATTACCTTATCGCCGCGACGCTTTGCGATATCGGCAAATATTATAGGAAGCTTTCCGGCACCTGCCACTACTCCGATGTTTGCCATATATCCTTACTTTAACCCTGTGGGATTGGTGAACGCGAACATCATCTCCGCTTCCGCAACGACTTCACCGTCGACTTTCGCGACGCCGCGGCACTGCAATACCCCCATTTTAATTTTGACTATCTCCACTTCCATCCTTAAAGTATCCCCCGGCACGACCGGCTTGCGAAACCTTGCTTTATTTATCGCGAGAAACAAGGCGAGCTTCCCTATGTTCTCTTTTCTGTTAAGAGCGCCGATACCGCCGGTTTGCGCCATCGCCTCTACTATAAGAACTCCCGGCATTATAGGCTGACCCGGGAAATGCCCCTGAAAGAACTGCTCATTTATTGTAACATTCTTTATTCCGACAACCTTCTGCTCTGACACCTCCAATATCCTGTCCACAAGCAGGAAGGGATACCGGTGAGGCAGAATATTCTGTATCATATTGATATCTAAAGTCTTTCCTATTATATTCAGCACTTCATTGCCCATCTTGATCTCCTATTTCGGTTTTCAGCTTATTTACCAATTCCATATTTAAGCGATGTCCGCTCTTAATACCGACCACGTGCCCCTTTATACGCATACCGGCAAGATAAAGATCTCCTATCAGATCGAGTACCTTGTGCCTGACCGGTTCATCCGGAAATCTCAGCGTGTTATTTATCGGCCCACCGCTTCCCATGACCAGATTATTCTCATAATTAGCCCCTTTGCCTAACCCCCTCTTCAGGAGTTCCATAGCTTCGGCTTCGGAACAGAATGTCCTCGCCGGGGCTATCTCTTTCTCAAAGGTATCTTCGTCTATTACGGCGCTGAAAAACTGGACGCCTATACCGGGGTAAGATAATGTGTAGGAGACTCTAAAGTGATCGTCCGGAAATATGGCCAACATGGAATCGCCCGAACGGCACCAGAGCGGGCTCTTAACGTCAAAAACCTTTTCTTGAGAGCCCTGCTCGATAATACCGGATCGTTTAATGGCATCTAAGAACACTTTTGCGCTGCCGTCGGTTCCCGGAAGCTCGGCGTTATCGGTTTCAATTATGATATTATCTATGCCGGCTCCGGACAGGGCCGCCAGTAGATGCTCCGTGGTCTGTATCTGCATAGGGCCAAAACCCAAAGTCGTCCTACGCTCAAAAGCTTCGGCTTGGGGCAATCGATCAAGAGATTGTAGATTAAATAGAGGCTTATTGGGAAGATCCACTCTTATGAAATTTATGCCGCTATCCGCGGGTGAGCTCTTGATCGTCAGAGTAACCTTATTCCCGGTCTGCAAGCCTATCCCGTCGATTGTTACAGTCTCTTTGACAGTTCGCTGTTTCGCCACTTTATCGTTTACCCCTCGTTATCTCCATAAGTCGAAAAACACGAAGCCTGCTATTAGGCAGGCTTCGTCATCTCCACATCGTGCCTGTTATTTATTGAGTCTGGATAGAACCTCTTTAGTTAAGTCATACCCCTCGGCCCCGTATAAAAGCATACGTGAATTCAGGATAAAATCGAAGCCGTTTGCCTTAGAATACTCGGCAACAATTTTCTCTATATCCTTAAGGATGAGGGCCAGCATATCATTCCTCTCCTTCATGAGATCGTCTCTGGTCCTTCTGTCAAACTCCTGCAGGACCCTGATCTTATTATCTATGATCGTCTGCTTCTCGCCTTTCGCCTTCTCGGACAAAAGGGCCTGCTCATCTTTAAGCTTTCTGAGTTCCTCGACCATTCCGGCGCGCTCAGCCTCTTTAGCCTTACCCTTGGCTTCTAAGCTCTGCTCCGACTCCTTCGTCTTCTTATATTCATCAAACACCTTGGCCAGATCAACATAACCGATCTTGTAAGCCTTCTCCGCAGCCTGGGCTACCGCTCCGAAGATCCCAACTACAAAAATTGCCGCTACTACCACTGCAACTAACTTCTTCATCTTGTTCCCCCCTGTTTTATTATTAACTGTTTTACGCCCCATATTAAAAACCTCTACTCATGCTAAAATAGAACTCTCCGGTCTTATCATCTTCATAATTGTCAACCATAGGAAAACCATAATCAAGTTTAAGGGGCCCTATGGGGGTCTTGACTCTTATGCCTACACCGGCGCCATATTTAAAACCGTTATCGTAATAGACGCTATCGATCTTCTTTATATTCCATACGTTTCCTACGTCAAAAAATACGGCTCCCTTAAGCACCTTCTCATATATCGGGAACGTAAATTCGGCATTTCCTATGGCGATAGCAGTACCGCCGACAGGCTGGCCGGAGCCGGAATCTCTCGGGCCCACTCTTCTCTCCCTGTATCCTCTTATCGTATTGGCGCCGCCCGCGAAGAACCTCTCATATATAGGCACATAGTTGGAGCTGCTGTAAGCTCCGGAAGCTCCTCCTCGGGCTTTAAGCTCCAGAACCACTTTATCGAAGAAAGACTTGTAATACGCCGCCGAGCCGGTTCCTTTGATAAAATTCTTATCGCCAAAAAATATACCGCCGGCATCCTGTATAGATCCGTTTAATATAAAGCCTTTATTCGGAACATATACGTTGTCGCGCGTGTCGTATGCGGCATCGAACGTCAGGCTCGATATAATATTGGAGCCCACTTCCTGACTGAGGTCCGGGCCCGCGTCATCCGCCAGGTTAGATATCTTTACATTCTCCAGTCTATAAGTTAATATGCCTCTTATGTCATCGGTGAAATCTTTACCCAATCTCAAGTCCCCGCCCATTCTGACTTCATCGTAAGCCCAGCCGACATCATTCTGTCTGTCGTGAGCAGCCCTGTACAGGTCGAATCCAAAAGCGTAAGGCTTACCGAATATCCATGGGTCGGTCCAGCTTATATTAAAATCACTATTGACCATACCTATCTGCGCTTTTATAGTCAGGTTTTGGCCGCCTCCGGTAAACGTCGGAAAACTCATTATGTCAAAATTCCTCTGAGTTATCTCGACGAAACCTACCAACATATCGACCGAGCTGTAACCGCCGCCGAATGAGAATTCTCCGGTCTTCGTCTCTTTTACCGTTACTACAAGATTCTGTATATCCGGCGTCTCCGTAGGTTCGGTGTCGAAAGAGACGCTCTCGAAATATCCAAGATTGTAGAGCCGTTCTTTTGACCGCTTTATCCGGTCTCCGTTAAATTTTTCACCCGGATATATCCTGAGCTCTCTTCTGATGACCAGGTCTCTGGTCTTCAGGTTGCCGCGTATATCGATCTTGCCGACATACACCGGCTCTTTACCGTCTATATTAAAGATGACGTCTATATTGCCTGTGGTCTGGTTCAGATTACGCTCTACGTCCAATATGGAGTTCATGTATCCGTGATTATAATACAGCTGTTTTATCTCGGAGCTGTCCTGTCTTAGCATCCTGTTGGAAAAAGGCTTACCGGACTTGATAGTTATCTTGGAGCGCACCTCTTTTTCGGGCAATACTAAGCTTCCACTGATTACTATGCTGCCGACCAGATACTGCTTATTCTCTTTTATATTGAGCACCACTTTCAGCGTCTGGCCATCGGCGCCATACTGAAGATCGGGAACTACTTCCGTATCAAGATAGCCTATATCGTCATAAAGAGACTTTATCCTGTCCAGATCTTCCTCCAGAACATCATCTTTAAATATACCGGGATTGAAGAGCCACGCGGGCTTCGTCGAAAGCACCTTCCTTATATCTCCGGTCTTTACGGCTTTGTTCCCGACTATTTCTATAGCCGTTACCTTGACCTTGGTCTTTTCGTCGATTATTATCGTAACGCGGGCTTTGCCGGTATCTTTATCTACGTTGATCTCGTATTTCACCTCGGCGAACGGGTAACCTTTTTTTGAATAAAAATTCTTTACCTCGGCGACATCCTGAGCGAGGAGGGCCAGACTCAACATCTCGTTCGGCTTTGACTTTAGCATAGACTTCAATTTAGGCGCCTTGAACGCAACGTTCCCTTTAAAGTCGATATCTTCCAGCACCGACTTCTCTTCTACTATGAATATCACTACCACTCCGCCGGCATCTTCTTTGACATCTATCGACACATCGGTAAAGTAATCCGTCGCATACAGCCTCTTCAGGTCTTCGTTTATGGTCTCCTGGTTGAACGCTTCTCCGGCTGCGGTTTTTATCTTGGAAAGTATTATCTCACTGCTTATAGTCTTGTTATTCTCCACCTTAACGGAAGCTATCGTCTTGCCTTCTGTGGTTTGAGCGTGGGCGACATAAGATGCGGCGAAGAAGAGGACGCCCAATAAAATGATCGCTATGAATGACCTTCTCAACTTCATACAGTCTCCATTTCAACTTCCACAAATTCCTCGCCTCTGGATGTAAGGTTCTCAAATCTCATATACGGGCCTAAAAATGCCAGGTTGAAAGTGCCGGTCGGGCCGTTTCTCTGCTTAGCTATGATTATCTCCGCAAGGCCTTTATTCTCTTCGGTAGGATTATAGTACCACTCTCTCAGCAAAAGTATTACCAGATCCGCATCCTGCTCTATGGCTCCTGATTCTCTGAGGTCGGAGAGCTGAGGTTTGTGATCCTGACGCTGCTCTACGGCGCGGGAGAGCTGGCTTATCGCTATCAGCGGCACGTTCAGCTCTCTGGCCAACGATTTCAGGGACCTGGAGATCTCTGATATCTCATGCTGCCGCGAATCGGCTCTTGCGTGTCCCTGCATCAGCTGCAGATAATCGAGAACTATGAGCTTTATGTCGAACTGGGATTTTAAACGCCTTGCCTTAGCCCGCAGCTCCAGGACCGAAATGCCCGGCGTATCATCTATATATATCGGTGCTTCCGATAATTTTCCTGCCGCGCTCACTAACTTAGGCCAATCCGCCTGCGACAAAAAACCGGTTCTGACCTTATGCGCATCTACCCTTGCATGCGAACATAACATCCTCTGCACAAGCTGTTCTTTTGACATTTCCAGGCTGAAGAAAGCGACCGGAGCTCTCTCTACAACCGCGGCGTGCTCGGCTATACACAGGGCGAGCGCGCTCTTACCCATCGAAGGACGCGCCGCCAGAACTATAAGGTCCGACGGCTGTAAACCGGCCGTCTTAATGTCAAGATCTCTGAACCCGGTCGATATACCGGTTACATTCTGCTTACGCTGATATAGATTATCTATAGTCTCAATCGAACTCTTTATCATGTCTCTAAGAGGCACGAACTTCTTGTCCGCCTTAGTCGCAGTGACTTTAAATATCATCTGCTCGGCATTGTCCACAAGGCTGTCCACGTCCTTAGATGTGTCGTAACAATCGGAGACTATGCCTGTGGCTGTGGTGATAAGATTGCGGAGGATCATCTTCTCTTTTACGATCTTCGCGTAATGCACGAAGTTTGCCGCGGTGGGAACGCTGGAAGCCAGCCCGGAGACGTAATCGGGGCCGCCGGCGATTTCGAGCGAATTGGTCTTCTTCAGCTCTTCTATTACCGTTATAAGATCGACGCCCTTATTCTCATCAAAAAGCTTTATTATGGCCGAATATACTTTGCGGTTAGCCCCTTTATAGAAACAATCCTCGTTCAGCGTCTCTATCGCAAGAGGTATCACTTCTTTGTCAAGAAGCATAGCGCCCAATACGGCCATCTCCGCATCGATGCTTTGAGGCGGTATCTTTTCGATCATATCCTGATTAGCCATCTTACCTTATTTCTTTACTATCCAGATCCTTAATTCCGCTTTTACCAAAGGATGGACCTTAACGGATACCTGGTATACGCCAAGTTTCTTTATATTCTCATCGACAATTATATCTTTCTTATTTATCTCTACGCCTTCGTCTTTCAGCCTTTCGGAAATTATCTCGGTAGTCACGGATCCGAACAGTTTATCCTCTTCTCCGGCTTCCATAGA
>CAZHIO010000055.1:0-6076 GCA_964532615.1 uncultured Planctomycetia bacterium | reverse complement strand
AATCGCTTTATCGAAATCGCTATTGCTACGAGTGAACCCGTGATAAAAATTGTTATCCATCCGCCATCCCTGAACTTTAGTATTACCATAGCTATAAGTATAAATGACGTTAAGGCCAACCCTATGCTATTTATAGATAGCTTACGCAGCCAGCTTTTTGCGGTTTTTCTGGATAGCCACCAATGCCGTACCATTCCCAATTGAGACAGAAAAAAAGTAATAAAAACATTGATGCTGTATAAGACTACCAGGAACTTTACCGATCCATTACTCATGAGTATAAGGCCGAGCGCCGCGGCTCCCATAAGTATGATTCCGTTCTCAGTTACGAAGCGTTCGCTCAGTAAAGTAAACTGAAAAGGGAACCACCGGTCCTGGGCCATATTTGCCAATACTCTCGGACCATCCAGGAATCCTGTCTGAGCGGCTACGAATAGCAGGATAGCTTCAGATAAAAGTGTTATGAATAAGAATATATAGCCGATGTTACCGCTCCAACCCGCTGTCATATTACCCAGAAGCACCGCATTTAAAGTCTTCCCCGGATGATATTGCACTTTATAGAGTAGATAACATATCATAAGACCGCTCGCCATGAATGCCAGAGATATGGCCATGTATAGCATAGTCTTTTTGGCCGTCTTCACTCTCGGCTCGCGCAGTATAGGTATGCCGTTTGAAACCGCCTCTATTCCTGTATATGTACCGGCTCCCATACTATACGAGCGCATTATCAATATGAACATACCAAAGAGCCCGATCTCGCTTGATGTTGATCTTATATCGGCTGAAGTCGTTGCAGCCAACAAGCTGAAGTCGGAGAAGTGAGTAACGATCGAGTAAATAATAACGAAGAGATGTGTGGCGATAAAAATTATAAATATGGGGATAAGCGGTAATACGGACTCTTTGGCGCCTCGTAAATTAAGAAGGGTTAGCGCTATTACGCCGGCTATTGCCAATACTATTTTAAAATGATTTATGCCAGGCGGTAAAAAGCTGAATATGGCGTCCGCGCCGCTCGCGATCGATAGCGCTATGGTGAGCACGTAATCGATCAGCAGCGCGCATCCCGAGACCATACCGATAGACGGAGATAAGAGTTTACTCGCTACTAAGTAGCCGCCGCCGCCGTTCGGAAAGAGCTCTATTATTTGAGAGTAACTGGCGCTTATAACGAATATCGTGACAGCTGTAGCTATCGCCACGAATACGCTGAGGAACATGTGGCTCTTTAGGGCAAGAAAAGCCTCTTCGGGGCCGTAACAACATGATGAAAGCCCATCGGCTCCCAATCCGACCCATGCAAAGAATGCTATTAATGAAAGTTTATGAAATAGCCTGGGGTCGTATAAGTTTCGCGCTTTACCCGAAACCCACTTTTTGATCGGTCCGATTATAGGTAATTCGTCAAGTATATGCATATAAAAGGCTAAGTCTCCGGCAGTTTGGAGTCGACCATAAGATATCTATCTATATGATGCGCGGCCTTCCGGCCTTCCGATATGGCCCATACAACAAGAGACTGCCCTCTCCTCATATCGCCCGCGGCAAAGATGCCTTTTACCGAAGTCATAAAATCCGGGCCTGTCTTTACATTTCCGCGGTTGTCGAGCTCAACGTCAAGTTCTTTAATGAGAGCGTTATGCTCGGGATGTGTAAATCCTATGGCAAGTATCACGAGATCGGCCTCTACCTCAAATTCACTTCCCGGGATCTCCTTCATTAGCGGACAGCCACTGGCGTTTTTTTCGGAATGATCGAATTTTACGCAGACAGCTTTATTTACCCTTCCGGAAGAGCCGTAAAACTTCTTAGCGGATACCGCCCAATTCCGCACGCCCCCCTCTTCATGGCTGGTCGAAGTCTTTAATATGGGGGGATATTTCGGCCATGGGAAGTCCGTCGTACGGCACTCTGCCGGCTTCTGGAGAACTTCTATCTGCGTAACACAGGATGCGCCTTGTCTGTGTGCGGTACCGACGCAATCAGATCCTGTATCTCCGCCGCCTATCACCAGCACCTTCTTGCCTCTGGCATCTATTATTTTGTCAGCGGCTATCTTCAGCCCGGAGGCTCTTTTGTTGGATTGAGTCAGATAGTCCATAGCGAAATGTATGCCGTCGAGATCCCTCCCTTCGATCTTAATATCGCGCGGAGTTCTGCTGCCGCCTGTCAAGCATACCGCGTCGAAGTCTTTACGGATCTTTGATAACGGCAGATCTCCTCCGACATCGACGTTCATAATGAACTTTATACCCTCTCTCTTCAGTAAAGATATGCGCCTGTCAATTATGCCCTTGGCGAGTTTGAAGTCGGGAATACCGTAACGGAGAATCCCTCCCGGCTTATCGTCCCTTTCGAATATCGTTACTCTGTGACCCGCTTTATTAAGCTGATCGGCTGAGGCGAGTCCCGCGGGCCCGGACCCGACCACAGCCACTTCTTTTTTTGTACGCGCCTTGGGAGGTATAGCTTTTATAAGGCCGGCTCTGAATGCATGTTCTATTATAGATAGCTCGTTCTCCCTGATAGTTACCGGATCATCGTTTATGCCGAGAACGCAGGCGTACTCGCAGGTCGCCGGGCAGACTCGTCCGGTGAACTCGGGAAAGTTATTGGCGGCATGTAATAGCTCGATGGCCTTATCCCATTTCCCGCGGAACATAAGGTCATTCCATTCGGGTATATAGTTTCCTACGGGACAGCCCCAGTGGCAGAAAGGTGTGCCGCAATCCATACAGCGCGAAGCCTGTTCTTTCGAAAGAGGGTCCGTCCTTAATAACGTGACTTCTTTGTAGTCGGCTATACGCTCACAGACAGGCCTATACTCCGAATGTTCTCTGCGAACTTTCAGGAAACCCTTGGGATCACCCATCGTATACCTCTGTGAGGCCGATCTTTTCCTCAAGTTTTTTGGCATTCAGTATGCGCCTGTATTCAAGCGGTATCACTTTAACGAAGTGACAGCTTATTTTTCTGAAATTATACAGGAGTTCTTTTGCGATCGGGCTATCGGTGTATTTATGATGATTGGCCAATAGCTCTTTAATGGCTATTTCATCAGCTTTGTCTATCCTCTCCAGGGTTATCATCTCCATGTTGCACTTATATTTAAGTCTTCTCTCGGGATCAAACACGTATGCGACTCCTCCCGACATGCCGGCTCCGAAATTTCGACCCACCTTTCCGAGCACGACAACCTTACCGCCGGTCATATATTCACAACCATGATCGCCCACGCCTTCAACTACGGCAGATATCCCTGAGTTTCGTATGCAGAACCTTTCCCCTGCGGCGCCGCGTATGTAAGCCTCTCCGGTAATGGCCCCGTAGAACGTAGTATTTCCTATGATTATGTTATCTTCGGGCTTGTAGGTAATATTTTCATCCGGCCTGATGATGATCCTGCCGCCGGATATTCCTTTTCCGACATAGTCGTTAGCCATTCCTATGAGCTCAAATGTTACGCCGCTTACAAGCCATGCCCCGAAACTCTGGCCGGCGACGCCCCTGAAAGTGCATTGGATAATATTGTCAGGCAGCCCTTCTTCGCCGTGCTGTCTGCATATCTCGCCGCTTAACATTGCGCCGGTCGCCCTGTTCGTGTTATCTATAGTCATTTTTATTTTTACAGGCCTACCGTCTTTAATAGCATCCTTTGCAAGTTCCAGAAGTTTAACATCGAGTATTTTGTCGATGCCGTGGTCCTGTTTTATGGTGCAGCGGGTATGCGTGCTATTCGGTACGTTCGGCCGGAATAAAATCCGGGAAAGGTCTATATCTTTCGCTTTCCACGGTAAGATATCTGTATTTAATTCCAGGAGGTCTGTCCTGCCGACCATCTCGTCTATTGAGCTCACACCGAGCGAAGCCATAATTTCACGCAGTTCCCGAGCTACAAAACCGAAATAGTTGACCACGTATTCAGGCCTGCCCTGGAACCTCTTTTCCAATATGTCATCCTGCGTAGCCACTCCTACCGAGCAATTATTAAGGTGGCAGTGTCTCAGCATTACGCATCCCATGGTGATAAGAGTAGCGGTGCAGAATCCGAATTCTTCGGCCCCCAGGAGAGCGGCGATAGCTACATCCTTACCGGTTCTCATCTGCCCGTCGGTTTGAAGCCGCACCCTGCTTCTGAGATCATTCAGAACGAGCGTCTGGTGGGTTTCGGAAAGTCCGAGTTCCCATGGCAGGCCCGCGTGTTTTATAGAGCTGAGCGGCGAAGCTCCGGTCCCGCCGTCTCCACCCGATATAAGTATCATATCCGCGCGGCCTTTCGCTACTCCGGCGGCTATCGTGCCTACCCCTACTTCCGACACTAACTTCACGCTTACGCGCGCGCGCGGATTCACATTCTTTAGATCGAAGATCAGCTGGGCCAGGTCCTCTATCGAATAGATATCATGGTGCGGAGGCGGCGATATCAGCGTAACACCAGGAGTGGTGTATCTCGTGCGGGCGATCATAGCGCTGACTTTATGTCCGGGCAATTGTCCGCCCTCGCCGGGTTTTGCGCCTTGCGCGATCTTTATCTGCAGCTCGTCGGCATTGATAAGATAATTTGTTGTTACGCCGAACCTGCCCGATGCGACCTGCTTTATCGCGCTCCTCTTGGAGTCTCCGTTCGCAAGAGGAGTAAACCGCGCAGGGTCCTCTCCTCCTTCGCCGGTATTAGATCGACCCCCTATCCGGTTCATTGCCAAAGCAAGCGTTTCATGCGCGCCCTTCGAGATCGATCCAAAGCTCATCGCTCCCGTAGCGAAACGCTTGAATATCGATTCTGCCGGCTCCACTTCATCTATTGGTATGGGTGACATCTTTTTGAACTTGAGAAGGCTTCTCAGTGTAGTAGGGTTGCCTGATTGATCGTTTATAAGGCCCGCGAATTCGCAATATCTTTTATAATCATTTTTTCTGGTCGCGTCCTGCAGCGACGCGATCGTATCGGGATTCCACAGATGGAACTCCCCGTCCGCTTTCCATTGATACGCTCCTCCGGAAGCGAGATGTCGCTCATTGGCGAGTCCGCCTTCATATGCCGAAAGGTGCCGCATAACGGTCTCGCGAGCGATCGTCTTCAGATCCGCGCCCCCTATACGCGAAGCCGTGCCGGCAAAACAGCGGTCGATCACATCGCTATTTAATCCCAGAGCCTCGAATATCTGTGCCCCTCTATAGCTGCGCAGGGTCGATATGCCCATCTTGGACAGTATCTTCAGGATGCCCTGCTCAATGGCATGCCTATAGTGAGTGATCGCCTCTTCAGTCTCCAGCTTGATCGTCTTTTCTATTATAAGCCGGTTAAGGGCCTCGTACGCCAGATACGGATTTACACAATCGGCGCCATAGCCGAAAAGAAGCGCGAAATGGTGAACTTCTCTGGGCTCGCCGCTTTCTAAAACGATGCCGATCTGAGTTCTCAGAGACTTGCTGACTAAGTGGTGGTGCACGGCGCTTACCGCCAATAATGCCGGCAGCGCCGCGCTTTTGCGCTTCAGGCCTCTGTCGCTTAGGATTACGAAGCTGTAACCCTTTACGATAGCCTCCTCCGATTCATGGCATATGCGATCTATAGCTTTTATAAAGTCACTCTCATCGTAGGGATCGAATAGAGTCGAAATTGTCTTTGTCCTGAATCCGCCTTCTTTGATATGCCTGATCTTCTCCAGGCCCTCATCCGTAAGCACGGGCTCTCTGACGAATAGCTTATGGCAGTGTTTGGGTGTCTCGTCGAGCAGATTCTGTTGCGGCCCGATAAAGCTGTCGCGGCTCATGACGCATTCTTCGCGTATCGGATCGATCGGAGGGTTTGTGACTTGCGCGAAGAGCTGTTTGAAATATGTATAGAGAAGCTGCGCTTTCGTTGAAAGGATAGCGTGAGGAGTGTGGTTTCCCATAGAGCCGACCGGCTCCTTGCCATCCTCCGCCATAGGTTTCAGGATATATCTCATGTCGTCTCTGGTGTATCCGAACGCTTTTAGGCGCGTGAAGACATCTTCCTCTTTGTGAGGCTTTGCTTTTCGTGACGGAATTTTACGCAGTTCGACGAGATTTTCGCTCAGCCACTTAC
>CAZHIO010000054.1:0-6105 GCA_964532615.1 uncultured Planctomycetia bacterium | reverse complement strand
ATGCGCTCCTGCAGCTGCGCCATTTCGGTAGCGAGGCTCGGTTGATAGCCTACGGCCGAAGGCATCCTTCCGAGGAGCGTAGATACCTCGGAGCCTGCCTGCACATACCGGTAGATATTATCAATGAAGAGCAGTACGTCCATGCCCTCTTCGTCGCGAAAATGTTCGGCGATCGTGAGGGCCGATAGCCCGACCCTGAAACGCGCCCCGGGCGGCTCGCTCATCTCTCCGAAAACAAGCGCCGTCTTCTTCAGGACGCCTGATCTGTTAAGCTCAAGCCATAGATCATTTCCTTCTCTCGTGCGCTCGCCTATGCCTCCGAATACGGATACACCCGCATGCTCGCTTGCGATCGTGCGTATGAGTTCCATGACTATTACGGTTTTACCCACTCCGGCTCCGCCGAAAAGCCCTATCTTGCCGCCTCTCGGATATGGCGCCAGAAGATCTATGACCTTTATGCCTGTTTCGAGCATTGCCGATACAGGAAGCTGCTCCTGGAATGAAGGCGGTTCCCTATGAATGCTATTGCGTTTTTCAGGATTCGCTATCGGCCCTAACCCGTCAATAGTCTCACCCAGAAGATTGAATACCCGGCCCAGCGTCTGATCGCCGACCGGCACCATTATCGGCTTTCCCATATCTATCGCCTTCATTCCGCGCACCAAGCCGTCGGTCGGCCCCATAGAAATACAGCGGGCGGTATTATTTCCGATCAGCTGTTCCACCTCCAGCGTGAGGTCTATCTTCTTTTCGGCGTCCTCAATCTTTATCGCGCTGAATATCTCGGGCGTTTCCGATTCCGGAAACCTTACGTCGATGACCGGCCCTATGACCTGTATTATTTCGCCTACTGCCATACCTATCCCTTCAGTGCCTCGGCGGATGCCGCTATCTCCAGCACTTCCTTTGTGATCGCGAACTGCCTCGCTTTATTGCGCGCAAGCGTCAGCTCGCCTATAAGATCATCGGCGTTATCGGTCGCCGTCTTCATTGCCAGCATGCGGGCGGAGTGTTCGCAAGTAAATGATTCTAATAATATTTCGCGGAACTTGCAGTTTAAATATTTTGATAGTATCTTATCGAACAGAGCTTGAGCCGATGGCTCATAAATATAGTAACGCCTTGGTTTGGCTACCTGTTTTATAGGAAGCAACTTTTCCACAAAAGGTGAATGCCTAAGGCTCGGGTTAAAAATAGAATAAGCGACGTATATCTCATCGGTCTCAGCCGTCAAAAACATCTTTATCATATTTTCCGTAATGTCGCAGGCTATCTCTTTTGAAAACTTTCCGTAAAGGCCGAGATATGATCCTGATATATTAAAACCTTTCTTTAGGAAATAATTATACCCTTCCCTGCCTATGGCTACGACGCTTACCTTAGGGCTCCTGAGGGAGCTTAAAAAGTTTTCGGCGGCGTCGATCACATTATTATTGTATGTTCCGCACAGGCCGGTATCTGATGTTATAACGCAGAGAGTGGAGCTTTTTATGACCTTTCTCTCTTCGATCAGGGGGCTCTTCAGTTCAGGGGAGTCCGAGATGATGCTATGCATCAGTGACTGTAAAGAAAGGATGTATGGTTTCATCATAAAGAAAGGCATCTTAACTCTGCTTAATTTAGAAGCGGAGACCATCTCCATCGCTCTCGTTATCTTTCGCGTGCTCTCGATAGACTTGATTCTGAGTTTTATCTGCCTCAGATTCTGTGCTTGTATCATTTAATCAGCCTTCTGAATTCCGTTTTGAACGAGTCTATCGCGGCATTAAGCCTTATCTTTAGATCGTCGTCTAAGGACTTCTTATTCTGGATATCCCGCTCTATGTCCGGATAGTTCGAAGCAGCATATTTATAGAACCCTATTTCAAACTGACGTATCAGGCCGAGATCAAGATCATCGAGGAATCCGTTCGTAGCGGCGTATATTATCATAACCTGTTTAGCTAAGCTCAGAGGCTCGTATAGACCCTGCTTTAAAATTTCGACCATCCTGGCGCCGCGATGCAGCTGGGACTGTGTCGTCTTGTCCAATTCCGAACCGAATTGCGAGAATGTGCTGAGCTCTCTGTATTGCGCAAGATCCAGCCTTAGCCTGCCGGCAACCTGTTTCATCGCTTTCTCTTGAGCGTTGCCGCCTACCCTCGATACCGATAGGCCGACGTTAATGGCAGGACGCGTACCGGCGTAGAAGAGATCGTTTTCGAGATATATCTGGCCATCCGTGATCGATATCACATTTGTCGGGATATAGCTTGTTATGTCACCGGCTTGAGTCTCAATTATCGGTAATGCCGTAATGGATCCCCCGCCTAACTTATCGCTCAATCTCGCCGCGCGTTCCAATAGCCTCGAATGAAGATAAAATATATCGCCCGGATATGCCTCTCTGCCCGGAGGCCTTCTTAATAATAGCGAAAGCTGTCTGTAGGCCTGAGCGTGTTTTGAGAGATCATCGTATATTATCAGGACATCTTTACCGGCATACATGAACTCTTCGGCCATGGCGCAGCCTGAATACGGAGCCATGTACTGCAGTGACGCTGAAGCGCGGGACGAGGCGCTTACTATGATCGTGTGATCCATCGCGCCGTACTTCTTAAGAGTTTCGGCAACCGATACTATGCTCGACATCTTCTGGCCGATCGCCACGTAGATACAGTATACGCCGTTGCCATTCTGGTTTATTATAGCATCCAGCGCGATCGAGGTTTTGCCTGTCTGACGGTCCGCGATTATCAGTTCTCGCTGTCCGCGGCCTATGGGGATCATTGAGTCGACAGCTTTTATACCTGTATATAGCGGCTTTGTTACCGGCTGGCGCTCTATGACACCCGGAGATCTCGCCTCGATAGGCCTGTATTGATTAGTTTCAACGGGCCCTTTACCATCTCGGGGTATGCCAAGGGCGTTAACGACCCTGCCTAATAGCGCCTCACCAACAGGGGCCTGAGCTATCTTCCCGGATCTTTTGACTACCTCGCCTTCGCGTATCTGTTTTTCTTCTCCGAGTATGACTATGCCGACGTTATCTTCTTCAAGATTGAAGACTATTCCTTCGGTTCTATCCTTAAATGTGACGATCTCTCCGACCATTACGTCGTCAAGGCCGTATACGAGGGCTATCCCGTCACCGACCTGCAATACGGTGCCTATCGATTCGACCCTGATCCTGGAGCGATATTTCTCAAGCTCTTTTTTTATTATAGACGTCACTTCATCCGGCTGTAACTGCATATCAGACCACCTTCAGTATTTCGAGCTTATCTTTCATATCTTCCAAGCGTCTTTTCACGGATCCGACAATTATTATATTGCCTATGCGGGCGTATGCGCCGCCGACCAGATCGGCGTCGAGCTCGACATATAGGTGTATCTTGCTCTTCATACGCTTTTCGAGGGCGTCTTTTATCCTCTGCAGCGTCTGTATCTCAAGCGGATAGCTTGTCTTTAGGAGAGCGTCGAGTTCCTTGCCATGAGCATAATGGACACGCGCAAACTCCGCTATATCCAGAAATAAGTCTATGCGTTTTTTTTCGATAAGCAATTTAAGAAAATGTCTCGTCTCATCGGCAAATCCATCCAGGAAGACAGCATCGATGACCTCGCCCTTCTCGGCATTCGTTATCTCGCGATGCTCCAGAAATTCCTGCAGATCATAGTTATCGCGTATTATGCGTTTTACTCTAGAGAGCTCATCCAGACCTCTTTCATATCCGATCGTCTCCTTTGCGTAGGCTAAGAAAGCGTCGGCGTACCTTCTTGAGATTATCTCTTCCTTGATCACTTGTTTTCAACTCCGTTAATAAAATCCTCTACGAGTTTACGATCGCCCTTTTCTGAGAGCTTTTCCTGTATTACCTTCTCGGCGATCTGTATAGTCAGATCCACGACGGAATTCTTCAGGTCTTCTTTTGCTTTCACCACCTCGTCTTTTAAGTTAGCCCTGGCCTTCTCGATCAATCTCTCTCCGTCGTCTTCGGCTTTTGCGCGTATCCCATCGGCTATTTGCCGCGCTTCCATGGTCGATCGCTCTATCAGAGTTTTGGTCTCGATAGCTATATCTGCCAATCTCTTTTCGTACTCCGTCTTAATGCGTGAAATGGAAGCTTTAGTCTCTTCGATCTCTTTGAATTCAGAAGATATCGCCGAGCTCCTCTTGTCGAGTATGCCGAGAAATCTCTTCCATAAGAAGGTCCGCATTATAACCAGGAGAACCAGAAAAGAGACAATCTGTGCGACTAACTCATTGGCGTTTAGAAGTTTAAGCAGTTCCATCTTTATAGATCTCTCTTACAGCTTTCCCGACAATCCGAACGCAAGCACGAGAGCATATATCGTTATCGCTTCGATGAACGCGCATCCCGTAGCCATATTGATCAGTATCTTCATAGACGCCTCAGGTTGTCTGCCCGTAGCCTCCATGGCGGCGGATACCGCTCTGCCTAAAGCAATGGCGGATCCGAAAGCGGCGATCCCGAGGCCTATCGGAAGCGAAAAAGCCAGCATTGTTCTGTAATCCATGACCTACCTCCTTTTTTTCATCAACTATTCTCAGGACGACGATTCTGAGCCGGTTGAATGGTTTTCATTATCGTGAGTTAAAGCTAACGCAAAGTATATTGTGGTCAAAAGACAGAATACGCATGCCTGAACGACGGCTGCCAGAAGCGCGAGAAACATATTGAATATCAATAAGAGCGCCCCTTTTAATCCGAATCCGGCCAGGATAGTAAGCAGCATATCATCGCCCCATATATTGGAGCGCAAGCGCAGCGAGAGGCTTATGGGCCTTACGAGTTCAGCTAATATATGCAGAAAGAGCATAAAGACCGGGATGACTACCGATGCCGCGAGGACCCCCCTCGGTCTTCCCATCAGATGATCTACGAAACCAAACAAGCCGAGCTCTTTTATGGTCGTATATTGGAGGTACGCGAATACGCATACCGCAAGCGCCAGCGTCACGGACCAGCTGGAAGTAGGCGCTTTCATGAACGGTACGAGGCCTATAAGATTCATGAACAGGATATAGATAAATAACGTCCCTATGAACGGCGTGAAGCGCCTGCCCTTGGGCCCAAGAATACCGCAGACGAACTGATCGAGCCCGCCGACGATCATTTCGAAGGCGGACTGCAGCCTGGGCGGCACCATCTCAAGTTTTCGGGACGCGAATATCGCTGTCAGGGAAATGAGCGCTATCGATATGAATGAAAATATTATATTCTCATAGGCTAACAACTTCCCTATGACGGAACTGTCTTTGAATATATCCGACAGGATAGATATGATGTTAGGTAACGCCGTATGAGTTACGCCCGTTTCGGCCATATATTTACAACCCCTATAATTGCTAATGTAAGCCCTATTCCGGCAATGATGCTGTAAACCGGAAACAATCTGTATTTCAGTATTAAAAATCCCGCAAGGTATAAGACGGGAAACTTAATAGCGAGCAATGTCTTTATGCGTTTCGGGTCTTTCCGCGAAAGGGCCGTCTCGAAAAGATTCATAGTCAGCGAGAAGTTGGCCGTAGCCCATATTATTCCGATCATTAAACCCGATGCCCATCCGGTCTCTTTACGCACGATCAGGACCGCTGCGATTGCCGCGCCGATCAGGTACGAGTACTTTAAAACTTTTTTTGAGATACCGATCACGATCATTCTCTTGCCTTTAGAGCTATCTTAACGATCTTCACAGTTTCTTGCACGCCCGCTAAAAATCCGAGCGTTATGCATACGACGCCGGTTATCTCCGGAAATCCCAGCTTCTTTATCAGCAGTTCCGCGATCAGATAACCGCCGATAGGGCCGGTACCTAAAACGACAGGAATTACCGCCAAGAGCCCCGCCGTCCTCAGGCGTTTGTATACAGCTTCTTTATCTATCGGCATATGGCGTCTGACAGAACTGAAGCTAATTTAATTGCCGAGGAACGTACACATGAGGTTACTTTTTTCCCAAAATCAACTGTTTTGGGCTGTATGCCGATAATGGTAGCGCGACATCCGCAGGAGTTTACAATATAATCAACTAAGATCTTCGCCGGCATCTTATGCGTTGAGAATGACGCTCCGCGCGCGATCTCTTCGGGCTTGAA
>CAZHIO010000053.1:0-6185 GCA_964532615.1 uncultured Planctomycetia bacterium | reverse complement strand
CATATTTTAATTATATAAAAACGGGGACGCGCTGAAGGCTGAAATCCGCAAGCGATACAAAATCCAGGCTTAGATATGGGCGCTATTTTGCGCCTTTCGTGCTTAATACTACAAAAACTGTTTTAACCAATATCGTAAAATCAAGCCATAGCGACCAGTCATCGATATATATAAGATCAGTATCCGCCCATCTGTCAAAATCCGTTATATCGCTTCTTCCGGATACCTGTACAAGCCCTGTGATCCCAGGCTTCATGCTCAAGCGCCTGCGGTGCCACCCTTTATACTCCTTTATCTCTTCCGGAAGCGGAGGCCTCGGGCCGACTAAGCTCATCTCCCCCCTAAGCACATTCCAGAATTGAGGCAGTTCGTCTATACTCGTCTTTCTGAGAAATGCGCCTACAGGCGTTATCCTGGGGTCTTTCTTCATCTTGAATATAGGCCCGCTCATTATGTTGCCGGCCTTAAGGGTATCCTTCATTATCGCCGCGCCGACATACATTGTGCGTAATTTATATATGGTAAATATCCTTCCGTGGAGCCCGCACCGCTTCTGCCTGAAGATAACCGGCCCGGGCGAAGTCATCTTTATTAATATTGCCGCAATAATTATCACCGGAAGACTTAATATGCTGAATAAAAGCCCTGAGAGCCTGTCCAACACTGTCTTAAAGAGCAGCTGCCACGACACTCTCGGCTCCATTCGAAATACAAACATTGGGATATCGAGGAACTCGTCGAAGTTCGGCTTGGCGACCTTTGTGTTGAAGAGCCGGGCCGGCAGCCATACCTCTACGCCCTGCTCCTCGCAATGAGCTATTATGTTCTCGATCTTGCCATACTCGGTTCCGAAGTAAGACGTTATTATCACATTGTCTATTACGTTATCGCGCAGAATGTTATCTATGGACTCAAAATCCCCCAGTATCTTCTGTCCGTACGCCTCGCTCTCCCCTGTCTGATGCGAAGGGGTTACGAGGCCCATTATCCTTAATCCTAAATGCTCTCCGTCGCTTTTTAATTTTCTTATGAAGTAATCGGCGCTTTCTATCGGACCGGCGATTAGTATGCTCCTGATATTTATTCCGGATTTTCTGATATGATGCAGACAGACACTCACTATGCTTTCTTTTATCACTAAAAATATTGTGGATAAGAGCGCAATATTTAATACTTGAATACGGCTTACTATCGGAAGCTTGAACGCGTACAGAATGGCCATAATAAAGATAAAACTCTGAAAGCTGGTGTACGTTATTATTCTGAAAGTCTCTAATAGCGTTCTTAGCCTGTTTGTAGGATAAAGACCGTTTATGTTGAGCAGCGAAGGCCACAGTACAATGGTCAAATAGAACAACCAGAAATATCTTGTGCTGTAATGCGGGATAGATAGAGACCCGCTACTAATGAATCCCAATATCACCGTGGAAATAATATACGCAAGGCCCGTCATGGCCATGTCGGCCATAACGTTCAATCTTCTGTAAATATGATTACCCTCGCGTAACATATCCCACCAAAATGTTTTTTACGGATCTATATATGCGCATTTTCAGGCATCGCGCTTCCCGACTTCTTTTTCGATCCACATGTAAGTCTCTTTCAATCCTTCTTCAAGAGATATGCCGGGCTCCCAATGTAAAACCTGTCTCAGGAGCGTGTTATCCGAATTTCTTCCTCTTACCCCCTGCGGCATAGAATCGTTATAAGTCCTGCTGATATTCTTTCCGGATATCCTTATGACTATATCCGCAAGTCCGTCCACACTGATAAGCCTGTCCGATCCGATATTCAATGGCTCTCGAAAATCGGAGTTCATAAGCTTGTATACGCCTTCGGTGCAATCGTCTATATAGCAATAAGATCTCGTCTGCTTGCCGTCCCCCCATATCTCTACACTGTCCGTGTTTTTAGCCATCGCCACCTTCCTGCATATCGCGGCCGGGGACTTCTCTCTTCCTCCGTCGAAAGTACCATATGGTCCATATATGTTATGAAATCTTGCCACTCTCGTCTCCATTCCAAACTCGAGAAAATAATTCTTGCACAATCTTTCGGTAAAGAGCTTTTCCCATCCATATTCGTTATCAGGCTGCGCCGGATATGCGTCTTCTTCTTTGAGTCCCTGGATATCCGGGGACTCCTGCTTATATGTGGCGTACACACATGCGGATGAGGAGAAGAAGAAGCGCTGCACCTTATTAACAAGCGAAGCCTCCAGCATATTCGTATTTATCAGGACGTTATCCCTCATGATCTCCGCCTTCTTATCCGTGATAAAGCCTATGCCGCCCATATTTGCCGCCAGATCATAAACGTAATGGATCTCTTTTGTCGCACTGAGACAATTTTCCCGGTCCCTGAGATCAACTACTATAAAATCATCCGCTTCTGTCTTCCGAAATTCCGGAAGTTTTATATCCGCACCCCGTACCCAAAATCCCTTTGCCTTAAGGTATCTTACCATATGGCTTCCTATGAAACCGCCTGCTCCGGCAACAAGGATCTTTTTTTGATTTTCAGCCGACATGGTAAATTCCTATAATTATTTTAAAAATCTTTTCTCAAAGTCATCCAGAATTATGTCTTTTTTTCGGTTCTTCTCCATAAATGCCCTCCCATTCTTGCCCATCTCTGCGGCAAGCGCTGCATCTTTTTTTAACATGTATATGGCGGCAATAAGCGCATCCGTATCTTCCGCCGGCACAACAACTCCGAAATTGTATTCGCGCGTGATCCGGGATATCTCACACTCGTTGCTCGCCGCGACTATGATGGCTCGTGAAGCGCTGGCCGGACCGAATACTTTTGAAGGCATTACAATATTTTTAACTTTAGCGCATTGGGTGATCAAAGAGACATCACAGGAAGAGAGCATTTCATTAAATAGCTCCTTCGGCTGCGAATCCAGCAGAATAATGTTATCAAAATGATCGCTCATAAGGCGCTTTTCAACCTCATGACGTTTTACCCCGCGGCCGACCAGAAGAAAGCATATCTCTTTATCATGTCTCAATTTATGGGCTGCGTTAATAATGATATCCATATCCTGCTTTGTGCCCATATTCCCGCCATGAAGCACCACAAATTTTTCTGCGATACCGTACTTATCAGAGAACCTATTTTTCTTTAGTAGAGGTCTTATTTCATCAGTATCGATCCAATTATAGAAAATTCCGCACTTCTTATCCGGAATTCTTTTTGTAAGCAGCTTCTTATGCATGCCGTCGCTTATAGTTAATACAAAATTCGCTTTCCTATAAATAAAGCTCTCTATGAAGCGGAGAAGCCTGATAAGCGCACGGTTTGTGATCATACCCAGTTCAACAGCCGAATCCGGCTGCATATCCTGTATGTGAAAAATAAACTTTATACGCTTCAGCCTTGAGTAAAAAAATGCGGCGATGCCGAGAAGAAGCGGGGGCGAGATGCATATGACTATGTCGTATTTACCTCGGCTAAAAATGAGCCGCTCGCAGATCGCAAAGAAGAAGCTCAGTTCATGAAATATCCTACCGGCCACACCCGGATGTTTTGGTTTATAAAAATTTACCCTATTTACCTTAACGCCGTTTATTTCCTCGGATAAGAACGCTCGGTGCCCGGCTGCACCTTTCGAGTTATACCATCCTGAAAAATCTTCTCCGAATGGATAATACGGAAAACCCGTGAATACGCTTATATCATGGCCCTTCTTCACCAGATATTCGCACATCTCGGTCGTATAAGCGCTTATGCCTGTGATCTCGGGATAATAATTGATACCCAGTACCGCTATCCTCATATCTATTCCATAATCCTTTTCTTGACTAATTGCGCGGGAACGCCTTTATATACGCAGTAAGGTTCCGTATCCGACGCTATTACGCTTCCGGCCGAAATTATCGAATGAGATCGTATCTTTGCGCTTCCGAGCACTATGGCCCCGGCCGCTATCCACACGCCGTCTTCGATGATCAAGGAACTCACGATCAGGTCAAAACCTTCCTTCTTGTAGTCATGTGTGGAAGTGCTTACATAGACAGACTGAGATATGCATACATTATTCCCTATCGACACCATGCCCATATTATCTATCCATACGCCCTCGCCTATCCATACATGGTCGCCCATCTCGAGAAACCAGGGGTATTTAATATTAACGTTCGGCTTGATCCTGATATTCTTTCCCGCTCTTGCTCCATAAAGGCGCAGCAAAAAAATCTTAAGGGCGTTTGGAAAAGGCAGGGGAGTCTTAAAAAAAAGGTGAACGGTTACATACCATAGTACCCTCTTAACAACACCTCCCGGCTTGTAATCCCCATTTGTATACTTGCTGAAATCGACTCTCTTCATCTTAACCTTGAGCCTTTCTGCTATTTAAATCTTTTACCGCTCTTCTCTTCTCATATATTTTTGCGTCCACAAGAAAATTGAATATAAGCCCCTGAGTAAAATGAAATATAAAACCCTCTACACCGTCTAAAAATCCTAAAAGTAGCACGTACCGATAGAAGAAATACAGAAAAATCCTCAAAAAAAGCGGCAGCCGCCAGTATAGCTTCACCCGCAACCAGCGTTTGCGCTCGATGTGGTCGCCAAAGAAGCGCGCTTGTATCTTTCCTCCATCGCTGCCGGAAAAAATTTCGCCCGCTTCGGAGTCAGACCATGTATTGATCCGTTTTACAAAAGTCGTCAAATCACTGCATATAACGTCGATAACATCCGATTCGAGCCTGCCGGTAGCTCCTTCGATAATACAATGCTGATGATACTTCCGATCTTCCCATTGCGCCTTGCCCTTGCGCAGGAGATAGACGCGATGTATTGGATAATGACCGCCGTGGCGTATCCACCGTCCCATAAATACCGTCTTAGTCCCGGCGATGTAGCCATTTACGGCAGGATCTCCTTTCGAAAAAACATTGAAGAGCTCTTTTTTGAGCTCCGGAGTCACCCGTTGATCCGCATCAAGCGACAGCACCCACTGCGTCTTTACCGGAAGGCTGTTGAGGGCCCAATTTCTCTGGACGGCGTAGTTATCAAAATGGTGCTGGTGAATATTATCGGTATATCTGCCTATTATATTCAGCGTCTTGTCCGTCGAATATGAATCGACTACAAACACATCTTCGACCCATCCCTGCACGCTTTTCAGGCAATCGCCGATGATCTTCTCGTCATTATAGCTGAGAGCGATGACTGATATTGGAAGCTTTTCCATGTTTTCCTATATTAAGCCTTTTTTGTCTCTATGATTTCTTCGAGAGCTTGCACCATTTTATCGGAAATCGGCCCCCAAGTAAACTGTTCTTTCACTAAACTCTGTCCCGTCTCACCCATGCGCCTACAGAGAGTCTCATCATTTAAGAGACGCTCGATCGCCTCCGCAAGCTCTTTCGGATCGTTCTTAACAATAATACCGGCGCCGGCTTCTCTTACCTCCCGATGGATCGCCACCTGGTCGCTGATCACTACGGGCAGTCCAGAAGCCATGGCTTCGGCCACTGCCATCCCGAAATTCTCGGAGTATGACGCCAGAACAAAGATATCGCTGCCGGCAAACGCTTCCCTCTTCACGCCACCGGTAAGCATGCCGGTAAATATTACTTTGTCCTCCACCCCAGCTTCCTTGACCCAGCGCCTGACCTTTTGGCTAAAGTTCGCTTCGTCATTACCGGCTATGACAAGGCGGACATCATCTCTTTTCTTTGCAATGCTCGCGAATGCAGGCACGAGAAGGTCCAGACCTTTCTTCCAGTGTAACCTCCCCAGAAATAGAACTACTCTCTTATCTTTAAGGTTCGGATATCTTTTTTTAAAATCCTCTTTCGTGGGTAACAACCCGAAAGCCTCGGCATCCAGACCGTTTGGAAGGATAACCGTCTTGTTATTTAAGCCCAGCCTGCTATGACACTTCTTCGCTTCATCGTCAGATGTGTAATGTATCGCCGCCGCCTTCTTAAGGTCGTTTTTAGATATGCATCGATAGTATAGGAACTTTTTCCACATCTTCTTCTCGAACATATATGGATAGAGCATGCCCCTGGGGGAGATGACATATGGGACCTTATATTTTCTACAATAATGCGCTGCAACAGCAACAGGGTAATTCCATATCGATAGGATATACACAATATCAAAATCCTTAACGTGCACATTGAGATAGGCGCTCATCGCCGGGGAGAACTGCCATCCGGTAGGGC
>CAZHIO010000052.1:0-6186 GCA_964532615.1 uncultured Planctomycetia bacterium | reverse complement strand
CGTCCCTTATATTAACGGTTTTCTCCCTTGCGCTTTGAAAAGCAATCCTTGCAATATACAGGACGGTCTTCTCTCGGCTTAAATGGTACTTCGCACTCTTTTTTGCATTCGCCGCACGTGGCTTTATGCATCTCTCTCGGCGCTCCGCCGAATCCACTGCCTCCGCCTTGATACCCCATGTTACCTCCCTTTACCTTCTACTGCCGTGAAACCGTTTAACTTCTAACCTCAGAAAGTGTACCATATATAAGCCCAGGAAGTAAATGATTATATTAATTTTTCGCGCATGATATAATATTAATGTATGACAGCGGCTGATCTTCGCCGCAAACCGGAGCGGATATGAAAAAGTGTCATAAGAGGAATATTCTTTACAGGCAATGGAGCTCATCTTCGCCTCGAGCGGCGGTGCTTATGGTGCACGGGCTCGGAGGCCATAGTAATAATTGGGAATTCGTAGCGCAGTTTTTGATGGAACACGGCATCGTCTCCTACTCTATAGAATTGAAAGGGTTCGGTAATACCGAAGGCGTAAAAGGCCATATAGATTCCTTAGATACTTATATTAAGGATGTGCGCCGGCTCTACAATATAATAAAGAGAGAGCACGGAAGCCTGCCCGTCTTTATCGCCGGCGAAAGCATGGGCGGCCTCATAGGATTCCTCACTGTGATAAAAAAACCCGCGCTCTTCAGAGGCCTGATATGCGTATCGCCCGGCTTCGAGAGCAAGCTGAAATTTTCAATAAAAGAGTACCTCAGGATAATATGGGCCCGTTTCTACGATTCAAAGAAACAATTCCTGATGCCGTTCACAAACGATATGTGTACACGCGACCCCGAGTGTAAAAAGATAATGGATAATGATAAGCTCGAACATAAGTTCGCGACTCCGAAGCTTCTGCATAGCATACTCTTAGGGCAGTTGACGGGCAATCTTTTTAAACATAAGCTCAGGACCGATACCCTCTTCCTGCTCCCCGGAAACGACACGTTCGTCAGTTCGGACGCCAGCCGGAGGATATTTGAGGGTATAAAGTTTAAGCATAAAGATATCATAGAATATCCGGAAATGCGTCACAGCCTCACGATGGAGCTTGGAAGAGAGAAAGTCTTCGCCGATATTCTTAAGTGGCTGAATAAGAAGATTTAATGCGTAAGAAACCGGAGGTAAGCGCATGATCGACTCCATGGTCAAGACCGTCCTCAGCAATATCACTATCGGGGATATCCTGGAGACGATCAATAAGAAGTACGGCAACAAGACGGCCCTCAGGATAAAGACCGACGACGGTTCCTTCAGGGAGATCTCTTATGTGAAACTCGGGCGACGCGTCGTCAGCATATCGTCGGTCCTGATAAATCTCGGCATAAATAAAGGCGATAGAGTCGCCATATTCTCCGAGAATAGGCCCGAGTGGGCCGCAGCCTACTTCGGCATAATCTCCTGCGGCAGCATCATCCTTCCCATGGATGTGAAACTCGCCGACGCGGAAGTCAAATTCATCCTGAACGACAGCCAGGCTAAGTGCATCTTTGTCAGCGGCTCTCACCTGGAAACGATAGACAGGTTGAGGCCGTCCCTGCCATATCTGAAAAATATAATTCTTTTGGATAAGACTGACCGTACCGATCTGATACAGCTGCATAAACTCAGGCCGCATAGAGGAAAAGAGAGAGCGCGTCCTATATACACGGAAGATACCGCTATAATAGTCTATACATCCGGCACTACCGGCCTGGCAAAAGGCGTCGAGTTAAGTTATAAGAATCTGCTTTTCCAGGCTCTTAAATTCAGCGAGATAATACGCTGTACGCCTAAGGAGAGACTGCTATCGGTCCTGCCGCTGAATCACATGCTGGAAATAACCGGTGGATTGATAGCTCCGCTATATGCCGGTTCATGCGTCACTTATTGCGACACCTTAAAGACCAGCACTCTATTGCCTATTATGAGAGAGACCGGCACAACTGCGATAATAGCGGTGCCGCTGGTCCTGAAATTGATACATTCCGGCATTATGAAGAAAGCCGATAAGCTGCCGCCTGTGAAGTTAAAACTCTTCAGATCCTTATTATCTTTATCGTCTTTTTTGCTGAAATTTAAGATAAGGATTGGCAGGCTCTTATTCCGTGCCGTGCATAAAGAGTTTGGCGGCAGATTGCAAACTTTTATCAGCGGCGGTGCAAGTCTCGATATCGATGTGGAGATCGAGATGAATGCCCTCGGGTTCAGGGTGCTTCAGGGATACGGCCTCACCGAAACCGCTCCGGTCGTATCAGTCAATACCTTTTCGCATAACAGATTCGGCTCAGTCGGACTGCCTCTGCCGGGAGTCGAGGTGAAGATACTTAAAGAGAATAGCTCCGAACCGGTCGGAGAGATCCTGACTCGCGGGAGCCATGTTATGAAAGGTTATTTCAGGAACCCGGAAAAGACCGCGGAAGCTATCGATAACGGCTGGTTTCATACCGGCGATCTCGGATATACTGACAGGGACGGATATCTCTTCATAACCGGAAGGATAAAAAATATTATAGTATTGGGCGGCGGTAAAAAGGTCTATCCGGAGGAGGTCGAGAGCGTTATGAGTCATAGTCCGTACATAAAAGAACTCTGCGTCTTATCTAAAATAGCCGATCGCGGCCTCCGTAAAGGACACGAGGAGGTCCATGCTGTCATAGTCCCGCATATTGAACTTTTAAATCAGGAGAATATATTCTCCGAAGAAGCAATAGATAAAAAGATATCTTCCGAGATCGCCCGGCTGAGCGAACACCTTTCTCCCTATAAGAGAATAATGAGTTTCAGCCTGTCTTTCGAGGAATTGCCAAAGACGGTAACGAAGAAGATCATTAGAAGCGCTGTATCAAAAATGATTAAGCCTTAAAACCGCATCGCTCACTGCTGAGGTTCTTTTCTTTTATCGGGCGACATGGGGTACTTCTTTAGAGCCGCAAAGGTGCCGAAAAGAGATTCCAGTAAAGCGCTCCACGCTACCATATACTTATTATCGAAATAGATAGAGTCGGATACCGACTTTCCGTCGATCAAAAGTACCTGAACGCCGGCACGGAATATCTCACCCTTATCCTGATCGGATGAGTCGGATTTCTCACACCATCGCACATGACCTTCCATTTTTACGGGCCTCATCAGTATAGGGTCATATACTTCCAGCATCAGAATGTTTCCCTGGGTCAAACTTTTATTGGAAACTATAAGCAGGCCGTCCACGCTGACATTATTGCAGGCTCCGGAATATCTACGATTAATATTGCCCTTATCATAACCTTCCAGCACCTGAAATTCTACTTTTACATTTATATCGTATTTGACCTTAAATAGCAGCTTCATATCTGTATCGTATCTGGGGTGTCTTCTTCTATTATTTCCGTCCACGTAGTCCATATATCATCCTCCTTATGACAATAATATACACTATATCATGGACCCCGCCAAGCCCAACATGATAAATATATACCCATCATCTTATTATCTCGATAATATTTGAATTTTAGAGAAAATATGCTATACTTCAACATAATGAGATTCAATAAGAAGCAAGGCACCAGCTCACTAATTGCAGGAATTGTCTTCTTTCTTGCGGTCTCCAGCGCTTTTCCTCAGGACCACATACGAAAGCTGGATGCTGTCAGGGCTTCAATGTCCAAGATGGGCACCTCTCTTCCCGACCTTACACGAAAAGCGCAACCGGGCGACATCAGGACCATGGAGAGAGTTTTCGAAATAAATAACTACTCCTTAGTTACCATAGAATCCTACTTCAAGATGATCAAGATAGCTTTATCTTCCGGTACAGGTTTAAATAAAGATGTGCTGGCTGTATTGAACGGATGGCTGAAGTTCATATCAAACTACAGCGAATTTGATATCAAGTACATTGATGAGGCCTTATCCCAGACCAAGGATCCGGCTGTCATCGATATATTAAATGCGGAAAAAAATAATATCACGTCCCTGCGCGAAGCCTCGCTATTCGGCATTAATGAAAACACCGCAACATCCGGCAAACCATAAGAATATTACCTGAAAATAATTTCAGTGGACTAATCGCGGGAATTGTCTCTGCCTTTAACGGAGCCGTCTCCGGCGCTCTTAGGGGATAAGGTGCCGCTCATGCCGATAAAAGCGATATTGATCTTTTCGGTATGAGGCATGATCTCCGCGAGGTCTATGTTATCGGAATTAAGACGCCGCATCTTTGTATTTTTCATATCCTTGACATTCTCGATCGCCTCTTTTGCCTGACTCTCCGTCTTCACAATATCCTCACTTATCGACTGCAATAGAACATGTTTCTGTTCAAGATCGGTAGTATATTGCCCGGAGTACGTCGCCATGGTCTCAGCTCCGCACGTGTAGACAAAGAGACCCATCACGCATAAAAGCGGTATGGAATTTCTTGTCACACGTGACAGAGTCATCATTTTTAAACACCACCCCTAATGGCTTTGAAAAAGTCTTTACTATTAACCCAAAAAAAATAATCTGCAACAATTATAGTATACCATGATTTGTATAGGTTAACAAGAGAGAAATAGCTACCTTTTTTATCTTTTACATTAATCTATTCGGTTGTTTAGCTTAGGGGTTTTATACGAATTGATTGAAGGTGCGGAAAATATTTAATTTTAAAGATCGTTGAGAAATTCGCCGAACGCCGTCCATGCCATGACCGTAAATTCTACTCCCATCCTGTATCCACCAGTAGGCATCTTATTTATCCAGATAACCCTGCCCTTCCCTTTTATTTTGTTCGTCTTCCATGATGGCCTGTGAATTGTCATAATAATCGTAGCGCCTTTCTGAATGATCGGCCTATCCACCTCAAGGCCGATTCCGCGCCAAGACTGCTTCAAGCCAATGCCTCCCCGGGAAATATCTATAGCCTTCGCCGCGGTCTTAGTGCTTTGATTGCCTAAGGTTTCGCATTCGACATCCAGATTTACAGCTTTTCTGGGATACTGCCTCTTTTCCATTACAACCCTCCTGACAATATCTTGATACTTTTGACGATTATATTAAATATATCACACATCTTAAAATAGGCAATAGACAATATATGCCTTTTTTATATCTTTACATGAGTCGTATATCAAGACAAAAAAATCGGACACATCCTTAACTTATATGTCAAGGATGCGTCCGATAAATGCTATCTCATTGCTCTTATTATCGCTTCGCCGGGTTGCCGGGAGTTTTACGTTCGCCGCTTCTACTGTTAATCTTACTATTCGTTATTTTGGTAAATTGCTCGGGGCTAAGGATCTGTTTCATGGCAATCAAACCGTCGATTCTGTTCTGGATCTGCCGACCGACTAAGTTTTTTATATCAGCTGTCAGGCTGTCTATCTTAGCCTTATTGAAACCCGGTTTATCGAACTCCGTCTTAAGCTCGTTTTGCGCCGTGAGGAGCTTTTCCCGCAGGTCTTTGGCTCTTAAAGAGACATCCTCGCGGTTCTTTGAGAGTTTATCTGTCTGTTCCGGAGTCAGCTTAAGCACCTCGGCCAGCCTACCAATACCGGCTCCCTGCTGAGCAGTATACTTAGGAGTCTTATTTGCATCGGCAGCGTCGGCGCTGGGGACTCGCGAAATAGCTATCAGAGAGACCGCTAAAACCACAAAACATTTTCCGAAGATCGTCTTCATGTCACTCTCCTTATTTTTTTGATTATACTACTTTTCTGCGCAGAAATCCATGTTAATTCACCCCTCTGGTAGCTATCAATCTTATCCCCGGGCCAAGAAAATTATCTACGACGGAGTCGCCAACTTTAACGGGTTTGACGATCTTTACTCTCCTGGACTCTTCAACGGCTTTTATCAGGTCTTTCTTTGGTATGGGCTTATCTGTCCTTACAGGAACTAACTTCATTGACAAGCCTTCCGCAAGTACCGTAGATGTGAATATCCTGACAGGCTTATCTATCTCAGACGCGGCATAAATTATACCTTTGGGGCATTTAGCGCCGCGAACCTTGACGACCTTGTTATCTTCTATGTCTACCGACAGGATGCATCCCTTCGGACATTCTATGCAGACGATCTCTTTTATCATCCGAGACTCCTTATCTTTCGTGAGGCCCGGATATATTCGGCGGCCGATCTTCCGGCTAATTCGCTGTCAACTGTAACGGAATCCGCATAGTCATATACCTTAAA
>CAZHIO010000051.1:0-6212 GCA_964532615.1 uncultured Planctomycetia bacterium | reverse complement strand
TATTCTACAAGCGTATTCTTGCGCGCCCTGTCGCCGTTGTGCATACCCCTCACCTGAGGCATAGTTACGTGCGACTCATCGATAAATACGAGAAGATCTTTCGGGAAGTAATCGATCAGACACCATGGGCGCGAACCGGCCGATCTTTCCGAAAGATGCCTGGAATAATTCTCTATGCCGTTACAATAGCCTATTTCGCGCATCATCTCTATATCGTAATGCGTTCTGGACTCCAGCCTCTGCGCTTCCACGAGTTTGTTAGCCGACTTTAACTGCGTCAATCGTTCGCCTAACTCTCCTTCGATCGATTTGATGGATCTCTCTATCCTGTCCGGCGTTGTCACGAAATGCTTCGCGGGATAGATAGCGATCTTTTTAACGTGATTGATAATATTTCCGGTCAATGGGTCTATTTCACGGATACGCTCTATCGTATCGCCGAAGAGCTCAAGCCTGTAGGCCGTCTTGGTGTAAGCCGGATATATCTCAACCGTATCACCCTTAACTCTGAAAGTCGACCTTTTAAGATCATAGTCATTACGCTCGTAGTGTATGGAGGTCAATTTCTTCAGTATCGCGTCTCTCGATATCCGGTCGTTCTCCTCCAGGAACACCAGCATCTCACCGTATTCCGCAGGAGAGCCGAGTCCGTATATGCACGAAACGCTCGATACGATTATAACGTCGTCACGCGACATCAGAGAACTGGTCGCGGAAAGCCGCAGCCTGTCGATATCCTCGTTTATCGCGGAGTCTTTTTCGATGTATATATCCGAATGAGGGATATAAGCTTCCGGCTGATAGTAGTCGTAATAACTTACGAAATATTCTACGGCATTCTCAGGGAAGTACTCTTTGAATTCACTGTAAAGCTGGGCGGCTAAAGTCTTGTTGTGGGATATTATGAGAGTGGGCTTGTTGAGAGCGGCTATGACGTTGGCCATTGTAAATGTCTTGCCTGAGCCGGTCACTCCCATCAAGGCCTGATATTTATCGCCTTTAAGTAAATTTTCGGTAAGCTCTTGAATGGCTTTGGGCTGATCGCCGGCCGGACTGTAGCCGGAAACGAGTTTGAACTTTGCCATGTCAGACGATATCGAGCGACATATCTATCGCCCTCACGGAGTCGGTGAGTTCCCCGACGGATATCATATCAACGCCGGTCTTTGCATATGCTTCCACGGTATCCAGCGTAATTCCTCCCGAAACCTCCAGCAGCGGTTTCGATTTAGACAGCTTTCTTACTTCGACACAGGCCTTTATCTCGCCGATCTTCATGTTATCTAACATTATAATGTCGGGTTTACCGCTAAGTGCGCTGCTGAACTCTTCCAGCGTAGAGACCTCTATCTCGATGACAGTCCCTTTTTTATTGCTCTTTCTGGCTAATTCCACTATACCTTTAAGCGAGAACTCGCGATCCTTCGCGCAGGCCTTCTTGCGGGAAAAGATATGATTATCCTTTATCAAAACCTGGTCATACAGGCCCATCCGATGATTGGCGCCGCCGCCTGTCAGCACCGCAAACTTCTCGAGGTATCGCAATAGAGGGATTGTCTTACGGGTGTCCATTATCTTTACGCCGTAAGGTTTTACCTTTTCCTGATACGCCCTGACTCTTGTGGCAATGCCGCTTAAGAAAGTCAGAAAATTGAGCATCGTACGTTCTGCGCGCAATATCGCCGCGGTGCTTCCTTCGATGAATGCCACTTCTTTACCTTCTCCTACATACGAGCCGTCCGCGCAATTAGGCTTGAAGCGCACGCTGTAGTCGATAGTGGCCATAACCATCTCGGCTATTTCAAGACCGCATATGACACAATTTTCATTTGTTATTATAACGGCTTTTGAGCTGGAGAGCTCGGCGATCAGAGGATGAGTCGTGATATCGCCCTGACCTATATCCTCTTTTAAGGCGGCTTTTATTATCGGCAATACCCTTGCGCGGTCTATATGCATCTCTATCTAATCAAGCTCCATGTCCGAATCGCTGTTTACCATATCCGGCATGCCGGTATCATCATCATAGCTTTGGCCGTCCTGCATTACCCCGACTCTGGTGACCGGCGTATCGACATCACCTTCATCTATATGCTTGATACCGGCGCCTTCTTCCGACTCATGCGCTACCGCTGTCTTCGTCTGAAGGGCCGCGTCGTCGGAGTTGGAATAATCCTCGGCACCGCATACGCCCGCAGTCAGGGCTAAAGCTAAAACACCCGCCAATGCAACAGATCTCATAGCATCTCCTTTTTAGTTTAAGCTTCGATCTCTTTCAGGTTTTCAGTCATCTTCCTGATCTGAATTTCAAGCTCTGCGCGACGCTCATTCTGTTTTTCGACTACTTCCGCGGGAGCCTTTGACGTAAAATTTTTATCGTTCAGACGGCCCACGAGGCCCTTCATCTCGCCCTCCATCCGTAAATGCTCCTTAACCAATCTGGCTCTCTCTTTCTGAAAATCGATAATCCCCTCAAGCGGCAGATATACCTCCATCTTTCCTATAACGCTTACGGCAGAGCTCTTCGGCTTTAGGTGCTTTCCGAATTTCAGGTCCTCCACCCTTGCCAGCCTTTTAACAAAATCGATATTTTCGGATATTATTTTTTCGAAATCGGGATCACTGATATTGATTATGGCGTTTACCTGTGTGCGCGGTTCAACATTCCATACGGAACGCATATTTCTGATCGAAGCTATAAGGCCTATCAGCTCCTTCATATCATCTTCATCTTTCGGGATGATCATGCTCTTGTCAAGGTGGGGCCAGTTTTGAAGCACGATGGAAGCGCCGGAGGCATCCTTAGAACGCGGAAGCTTCTGCCATATCTCCTCCGTGATAAACGGCATGAAAGGATGGAGCATGCGAAGTGATTTTTCAAGTACCTTATACAGGATTACCTGAGACGATCTATCGCTCATGGAAGACTTTACTACTTCTATGTACCAGTCACAGAACTCGTGCCATATGAATTCATAGATAGCGTTTGCGGCCTCGTTAAACTTATACAGGTCCAGACACTCCGTAACACGTCCGAGCGTGGAATGGAAACGCGAAAGTATCCATCTTTCCGGAAGCGAAAGCCCGGTTTTTTTATAAAAGATGCACAAATCTACCGACGCGACATCGGGTTTCAGATCCATCATTATGAATCTTGAAGCGTTCCAGATCTTATTGGCGAAATTACGGCCGAGTTCGAACTTAGATTCGGCCAGGTAGACGTCCTGTCCTTGCGAGGTTATCGATATGATGCTGAAGCGCAGCGCATCGGTACCGTACTTCTTTATCATGTCGAGAGGGTCGATAACGTTACCTAATGATTTTGACATCTTGGTTCCGGTTATATCGCGGACGGTGCCGTGTATATAAATATTCCTGAATGGTATATCTCCCATAAATTCGAATCCGGCCATTATCATCCTGGCCACCCAGAAGAATATGATCTCCTGTGCCGTAATTAACGAATCTGTGGGGTAAAATATCTCAGTTCCGGCGTATCTTTAGGCCATCCGAACGTGGAAAATGGCCACAGCCATGAAGAGAACCAGGTATCGAGAACATCCGGATCCTGCTCTATCTCCGCCGAGCCGCATTTAGGACACTTATCGGGCTTCGCTTTTGAGACTATGATAGCGTCGGCGCCCTGACAAATACTGCAGTAATATACGGGTATGCGGTGACCCCACCAGATCTGGCGGGATATGCACCAGTCCCTGATATTCTCCATCCAATCCAGATAGACTTTTGTCCAACGGTCCGGATGGAACTTTATCCTTCCCGATCTTACAGCCTCTATCGCGGGCTGGGCCAACGGTTTCATTTTGACGAACCACTGCAGAGAAAGCCTCGGCTCTACCATGGTATGGCACCTATAGCAATGTCCTACGGCATGTCTGTGCGGCTCGCTCTTTATGAACAGGCCGCGGGCCTTAAGGTCTTCTATGATGGCCTCTCTGGCCTCAAGCCTATCCATGCCAGCGTAGTCGCCGCCGGCTTCATTAATAGTCGCATCGTCGTTCATTACGTTTATCTGGTCCAGCCCGTGTTTCAGGCCGAGGTTGAAGTCTACAGGATCATGAGCCGGAGTCACCTTGAGCGCGCCGGTGCCGAACTTCATATCAACCAGATTATCGAATATTATCTTTAGTTCCCTGCTTAGAATAGGAAGCGTTACGGTCTTGCCGCTCAGATGTTTATATCTATCGTCTTTAGGATTTACGGCTATAGCGACATCTCCAAGCATAGTCTCGGGTCTTGTGGTGGCCACAATAACGTGTTCGCCGCTATCGCCTGTCACTGGATATTTTATGTGGTACAACATACCATCAACGTCTTTATGCTGGGATTCTTCATCGGATAATGCCGTGCGGCATCGCGGGCACCAGTTGATTATATAATTTCCCTTATATACGAGACCCTTGGCATAGAGGCGCATGAATACTTCCGTCACGGCTTCGGAAAGGCCTTCATCCATAGTAAAGCGCGTGCGCTCCCAGTCGCAGGAGCATCCTAATTTTTTAAGCTGCCTGATGATCGTCGAGCCGTACTCATCGCGCCATCTCCAGACCTCATCGATGAACTTATCGCGACCGAGATCATGCCGCTTTACGCCGTCTTTCGCCAATTTTCTTTCGACAACGTTCTGCGTGGCTATTCCGGCATGATCGGTCCCTGGCATCCATTCAGCCTCGAACCCTTGCATTTTCTTGAATCTGATAAGGATATCCTGGATAGTGTTATTGAGAGCGTGGCCCATATGCAGTATGCCGGTTATATTCGGGGGAGGTATCACTATGGAATAAGGCTTCTTAAGGCTTTTCGCCGAGGCGTGAAAATAGCCTTTGGATTCCCAGTCAGAATATATTCTTTCCTCTACTTCGTGTGGGTTATACGCTTTAGACAGTTCCATGCGCTCTTTTCTATTTCGAGTCCTTAAGAAGTTTGTACTCTACGGAGTCTACAAGCGCCATCCATGAGGCATCGATTATATTTTCAGAAACTCCCATGGTCCACCAGGAGTCGGACTTATCCTGAGACTGAATAAGCACCCTTACCCTCGCGGCGGTTCCTTGCTTCTCGTCCAATACGCGAACTTTGTAATCCGTAAGATGCATTTCGCTGATCTTAGGATAAAATTTCTTAAGCCCTTTCCTGAGAGCGCTATCGAGCGCGTTAACAGGGCCGTCTCCGAGAGATGCGGTATGCTCGAGCTCAGATCCGACTTTCAATTTGATCGTAGCCTCGGAAGACATCTTCCCGCTCTTGCGCTTCTCAATTATCACGCGAAAATCCTCAAGCTCGAAGAAAGCTTTAAACTTTTTCATCTCGCGCTTTATCAGAAGCTCCATAGACGCTTCGGCGGACTCAAAATGATAACCTCTATGTTCGAGGTCCTGCAGAGTCTTCAGTATATGTTTCGATCTCTCGGCGTCTTTACCAAGATCGAGATTCATCTCTTCGGCCTTTTTAAGTATAGTGGATTTGCCGGATAGTTCTGATATCAATAGCCTTCGATGGTTACCGACCATATTCGGGTCGGCATGTTCGTATGTTCTGGGGTTCTTCAGAATAGCGTTAATATGAACTCCCGCCTTATGAGCGAACGCGCTATTGCCTACGAAAGGCTGACGGTCATCCAGCTTCATATTGCAGACTTCCGAGACAAATCTTGCGACCTCGGTTAACTCTTTAAGCTCTATGTCGGATACGCACTCTATTCCCAATTTAAGCTTAAGGTTCGATATGATCGATATAAGATTGGCGTTACCGCATCTCTCGCCGTACCCATTCACCGTACCCTGCACCTGTATACAGCCGGCCTGCACGGCGGCAATGGAATTGGCCACAGCCATATCGCAGTCGTTATGCGCATGCATACCGAGCGGTGCAGATATCGCGTCGCGGACTTCTTCCACTACTTCGAAGACCTGAGACGTGATCGTACCGCCGTTAGTATCACATAGTATTATCCTGTCGGCCCCGGCCGTTGCGGCAGCCATAAGGCACTTTATGGCATACTCTTTATTTGATTTAAACCCGTCGAAAAAATGTTCGGCGTCAAAAAATACCGACCTCCCTTTGGATTTTAGATATTTTACCGAGTCCTCTATCATCTTCAAGTTCTCTTCCGGGGCGCATCTGAATACGTCCCTGACGTGAAGATCCCACGATTTTCCGAAAATAGTGATTATCTTTGTGTCAGACTCAAGAAG
>CAZHIO010000050.1:0-6222 GCA_964532615.1 uncultured Planctomycetia bacterium | reverse complement strand
GACAGTAAAGATCCCGGTCGAAGCCGCAAAATAAGAATATAGCCTTAAGCAGTATCTATGAACAAATGAGAAGAGCCATATCGCGTCGATTGTCGATATGGCTCTTCTCATACTAATACCCGCATCTAAATACGGAGCGGTCTTTAGCGGAAATATATCTACAGGGTACGGCAAGTATGTGCTATTATACCGTTCTGACGGATCTCAAGCGACAGGTGTGAAATAATAGAGATTTTATTTACGGAGGCTTGCGATGGCTGCGAGTACTATTAAATGTAAATACAACGGGTGCAGCGAGGACGCTGTAACTCTTTCGGAGTTCTGCTGGGATCACCTGAGCGATAAGACATCCTACGTGAGCTTACTGGTAAGATCGGCTAACGAAGGCTGCGACCTGACCGGGGCAAATCTGAAGAAGGTGTGCGCGAAAGCGGTTCATTTCGAAAAAGCCAATCTGTCCAAGTCGAATATCTCCCAGGCCGATTTTTCCGGTTCACATTTCTTCGATTGCTCGTTCAGAAGATCGGATATGATCGGAACGAATCTATCCGGTTGCGACTTCACCCATTGTAACATAAGAGGCTCAGACCTTACGAAAGCCTCTCTCGTAAATGCCAGGTTATGGAGCTCCGACCTTACTGAGGCGAACCTTACGGAATGCGATCTTTCGTTTACCGACATGTGGAGCGCAAAATTACATAAGGTAAAATTATGGCATACGATACTATCCGGAGCGAAATCGATATCACGCGCAAGTTTTTCCGGGGAGTCGAAATTTTTTAATAACGCTATGATAAACGAATCGGGAGCCGTTTCGGCGGAGGAATCTTACAGGGATATAAAACAGTACTTTATTTCTATCGGAATGTATAACGACGCGAGCTGGGCATCGTTTAAAGAGAAGACCATGGAACGCTTAGCAATGAAGAAGAAAGGCGATATCAACTATCTGCCGAGCCAGTTAATGAATATACTATGCGGTTATGGTGAGAAGCCTTACAGGATAATCATGGCGGCTTTTTTTACCATACTCGCGTTCGCGTTCTTGCATATGTCATTCAATACCGTGATCCGATCCGGTGATAGCGCCTATATTATGAGATGGTATGACTACATCTATTACAGCACTATAACCTTTACAACTGTAGGATACGGAGATTTTATCCCGAATGCCCGGGCGATAGCCAAGATATTGGCTGCCACGGAAGCATTTTTCGGAGTCTTCGTAACTGGGCTATTCATATTTACTCTGGCAAGAAAATACTCCGCTCGTTAAAACGGTTAAATATGAATACTTTAAAGCTGGGTCTTATAAAGAAAGCTAACGAAGCCTTAAAAAGCTCTCTCGAGAGCTGTAAGATATGTCCGAGAAGATGCGGCGCGGACAGAGCGTCCGATAAGCGCGGATACTGCAGAGCTCCGTATAATCCTGTAGTTTACAGTCATCTGGCCCACCTCGGCGAAGAGCCGCCGATATCAGGCTCCAAAGGTTCCGGAACGATATTCTTTTCCCATTGCAATATGAAGTGCGTATATTGCCAGAATTACTATTTTAGTCAGCTTGATAAAGGCGGCGAAATCACAACGGATAAATTGGCCGAGGTGATGCTAAGCCTGCAGGGCGAAGGCTGCCATAACATAAACTTAGTAACGCCGACCCATTATATTCCGCAGATACTTTTATCGCTCGAAATAGCCCTGCGGAACGGTCTATCCATCCCTATAGTATATAACACGAGCGGTTACGAATTAGCCGATACGATAAAGCTGCTCGACGGGATAATCGATGTCTACCTGCCGGATATGAGATACTCGGATAACTTAAATGCTGAAAAGTATTCCGATGCAAGCGGATACGTCGAATTTAATAGGGCTGCGGTGAAGGAGATGCATCGCCAGGTCGGGTACCTCCAAACCGACGACGCGCAAGTGGCTAAGAGAGGGATGATAATACGCCTTCTCTCCATGCCGAACAATGTCTCGGGAACAATAGAAACTTTACGCTTTATCAGAAACCAGATCGGCGCCGAAACTTATCTCAGCATAATGAGTCAATACTATCCCACATTTAAGGCTTGCGCATATACAGAAATATCAAAGGGCATATCCGCGGAAGAGTATGCGAATATAATTGACGAGTCTCATCGCTTGGGGTTAAATAGTGGATGGATACAGGAAGAGCCCGAAAAAACGGATCCGATGTTTTTAGGGACTAATATACGACAAAAAGAGAGAGCGGGTTAATGTGACAAAAAAAGGTTCTAAGACTATAACGCACGCCAAGCAACTTGAGGCCATATCCAAGGTGAGCAAGACGATAACCTCCAGCATGTATCTGGAAGAGATACTGAAGCTCATAGTTACCGTAACCGCGGAGATAACCGATTCCAAGATATGCTCACTCATGCTGATAGACGAGAAGACCGGTAATCTTGTCCTTAAAGCTACTCAATCGATGAGCGAGGCGTATAATAAAAAACCACACCTGAAGATCGGCGAGGGCGTCGCGGGGAAAGTGGCATTAAAGAACGAGCCCATAGAGATATACGACTTATCCAACGAGCCTGAATATAAATCGAAGGCTATAGCCGAAAACGAAGGCCTGAAATCCCTCCTTTCGGTGCCGCTGGCCGTTAAAGGCAAAGTCATCGGCGTCCTGAACAACTATACATCCTATCCTCACAAATTCTCAAAAGACGAGATCAACATACTTACCACAGTTGCCAGCCAGGCCTCGATAGTGATCGAAAACGCCGGACTGATGCTGAAGACAAAAGTTATGCAGGAAGAGCTGGAATCGCGAAAAGCCATCGAGCGGGCAAAAGGTATTCTGATGCGCCAGCAGGGGCTTTCCGAGGATGAGGCGTTCCGCAAGATCCAGAAGCAGAGCATGGATATGCGAAAATCGATGAGAGATATAGCGGAAGCGATAATCCTTATAGAGAAGATGAAGGAATAAGCCGTAGAGAGCCGGCGTTTTTAATTTATAGGGTGCCTTTATGAAGAATGGTATAAGAATAGCGATAGCTCAGATCAATTGCACGGTAGGTGATCTGGCGGGCAATTCAAAAAAAATAATAGAGTGGTCGCGAAAGGCTAAATCGCTCGGCGCCGACATTGTCGCATTTCCCGAGCTCGCCATAACCGGATACCCGCCTGAAGACCTGCTGCTAAAATCGAAATTTATAACCGACAATATCGATGCGTTAAAAACAGCGGCAAGATCGGTAAGCGACATTATCGCCATTGTCGGATTTGTAGGAAGCGAAGCTAACGCCATATATAATTCGGCAGCTGTCCTATATAAAGGCGGTATTAAGGGCGTCTACAACAAGATGATACTGCCTAATTACGGTGTCTTTGATGAAAAGCGTTATTTTAAAACCGGCACCGAGCCTCACATATTCAGGATCGGAGGCATTACTTTCGGAGTAAATATATGCGAAGATATCTGGCATAAAGACGGGCCCTTATTACAGGAAGCCTCCATGGGCGCACAATTGATCATTAATATTAATTCCTCTCCATATCATGCGGGCAAAATATTAGAAAGGGAAGAGATAGCTAAGCGAGGCGCTAAAGCAAATAAAGTACACATTGTATACGCGAACCTGGTAGGCGGACAAGACGAGATAGTCTTTGACGGACAGAGCATGGTAGTTAACCCGGAAGGTAAAGTGACTCACAGGGCAGAGGCATTTAAGGAAGATATGCTGGTAGCCGACATCGAGATAGAATCCGGTAGGGCCGCCACCAGCAAGGAAGCCATCGTAATATCGGACTCTATGAGCGGGATGTCAAAAGCGCCGATTACGCGAAACGTGATACAGCATATGGATCAGGATGCTGAGATCTATCAGGCTCTGATCCTTGGCCTTAAAGATTACGCGGCTAAGAACGCCTTTACTAAGGCTGTGATCGGGCTGAGCGGCGGCATAGATTCATCCCTGGTAGCGGCAATAGCGGCCGATTCACTCGGGCCGGATAACGTGACCGGGGTCTTCATGCCGACAAGATATTCATCCGAGACTTCAGAAATTGACGCGAAGAAAGTGGCTTCAAATCTCGGCATCCATTTTTCAAGCATTTCGATAGACCATATATATAAATTATATCTTCTCGCATTTGAACCGCTATTCGCCGGCACCTCGCGGGATACGACAGAAGAGAACCTGCAGGCGCGGATCAGGGGTAATATTTTAATGGCGCTTTCGAATAAATTCGGATGGCTGGTATTAACCACCGGCAATAAATCCGAGATGAGTACCGGCTATGCGACGCTATACGGCGATATGGCCGGAGGGCTGGCCGTAATAAAGGATGTGCCTAAAACGCTCGTTTATAAATTGGCTAAATACAGGAATGGCATATCCGGGGTAATTCCCGGCTCTGTAATGACAAAGGAGCCGACCGCTGAGCTGCGGCATGATCAGAAAGACCGGGACACTCTTCCGCCTTACGAGATACTCGATCCCATAATAAAAGCATATGTCGAGGAAGATAAGAGCTTAGGTGACATTTCCGCTCTCGGTTTTGATAAAGATGTTGTTGCCAGGGTCATAAATATGGTGGATAGGAGCGAGTATAAGCGCAGGCAATCTCCACCCGGAATAAAGATAACACCTAAGGCTTTCGGTAAGGACAGGAGAGTTCCTATAACCAATAAATATAAGTAGCCGCATTTTATCTCACGGACGAGATATGATTTTGAAGAGCGATGACGCCCTTTTGCGCAGTGACATGCGTGAGAGGTCTTTTATTTATAATCACTACGGGAGGAGACCATGGTAAGCACAGGCATAAAAGGTTTAGATAAGGTAATCACGGGCCTTCAGATGGGGGATAACGTGGTATTACAAATAGACGACATCGACAGCTATATCGATTTTGTCGATCCTTTTGTCAAAAAGGCCATGGAAGACAAGAGGAGGCTCGTATACGTAAGATTCGGCAATCATAAGCCTGTCCTTAAAAGACAGAAAGGCGTAATCGTTTATGAGTTGGATGCCTTCATGGGTTTTGAATCATTCTCCGCCGAGATCAACACCATCATAACCAAGGAAGGCAGGGATGTCTTTTATGTATTCGACTGCCTGTCGGAACTGCTCGCCGCCTGGAGCAACGATCTGATGATAGGCAACTTTTTTAAAATAACATGCCCATATCTTTTTGAGCTAAACACTATCGCGTACTTCGCGTTATTACGTAACAGCCACTCCTTTAAGACCGTCGCGCGCATCAGGGACACTACGCAGCTTCTGATCGATGTATATCACTATGGAAATAAATGTTACATACATCCGATTAAAGTATGGAACAGATATTCTCCTACAATGTTCCTGCCGCATGTAAAGAACAAGGATCTATTCGTCCCGGTAGCGAACAGCGTAGATACGGCCAGGCTCTTTGCTTATATATTCAGAAAAGGCCCTAAGAGCACTCAGCGAAAACTTGACTATTGGGACAGGCTATTTATGAGCGCGGAAGATCTCGCCGGAGCGGAAGGCGCTTCAAACCCGAAGACCCGGCAGATGATCGACCAGCTATCTAAGATAGTTATATCCAGGGATAAAAAGATGCTTCGGCTTGCGAAAAGATATCTCACGCTTGAGGATTTTATTAACATTAAATCCCGGATGGTGGGAACCGGATTCATCGGCGGCAAAACCGTCGGGATGCTGATCGCCAGGAACATCCTTCTCAATAATAAATCGCTGGAAGCGGAAAAGTATTTTGAGCCCCACGACTCTTTCTATGTAGGGTCGGACGTCTTCTATGCTTATATCGTCGAGAACGGCTGGTGGAAGGAGCGGATGAGACAAAGGACCAGGGAAGGCTATTTTGAGGTGGCGAAAGCGCTCAGAGAGAAGCTCCATACCGGCGCATTCCCGGAAGAGATAAAAGAACAATTCCAGCAGATGATAGAGTATTTCGGGCAGTCGCCGATCATAGTGCGCTCAAGCAGCCTGCTGGAAGACAGCTACGGCAACGCATTTGCCGGAAAATACGAGAGCGTCTTTCTGCCAAACCAGGGAACGCCCGAGCAGCGTTATATAAAATTCGTGGACGCTGTCCGTCAGATATACGCTTCGACGATGAACGAGGATGCCCTGGCATATCGTCTGCAGCGCGGGCTGGACCAGATGGATGAGCAGATGGCCCTCCTCGTCCAAAGAGTATCGGGCTCCTATCACCGAGAATATTTCTTTCCGGATGCCGCTG
>CAZHIO010000049.1:0-6245 GCA_964532615.1 uncultured Planctomycetia bacterium | reverse complement strand
CCCGGCACCCATATTGGTGATAAAAGCTGAAGCGCCGGGAACATACCATACCAAAACTGATATCACGACAAGCGCCGCGACCATCCTTATATTTCTTATCGTTTCTCTTCGTGCGCTGCCGGCGCTCTTTATAACTTTTGAAAGCGCCCAGGCGCCGAATAGGCCGGCCGCTATATATATATCAGGTATATACCACATCGCGGCTACCGCGAAAGATATCGTGGCCGCCGTCATTAAGAGCTTTCTGCCGGCTATGCTTATCTTTGAGAAGACCGACTCCTTACCGGCGCCCTCTTTGGTACCTTCAAACAGGTCTTTTATTACCGGTGCCAGCATCTTCTGTGCTATCAGAACGCCCAATACGAACGCAAAAAGTTTCCATGATAATATGGTTCCCACTGATGTCATGAATCCCGGTACCATCGTTGCCGGTATTCCGAGAGCGACTAACCATGTGAAGAATACCGTTTCGGAGAGCATACCTCGCATTATCGCAGCTATATGCATTCTTGATTCGAGAGTAAGGTGACTCGTTCCGGACACGTTCTTCCATATCCCTTTGATCAGCTCGAAAGCGCCCCGGAACGGTTTGAACTCCAGAAACTTAAAGAATGCCGTAACGCGGAAATCTTCTTTCTTGAGCGCCAGAACGTCGCCGCCTATCCATCTGAAGCTTCTTATCGCCTGCGCCTGGAAGCTCGACGGCGTGGTCTCTAATATCCTTATCTTCTCTTTGACTGTGCCCACCAGGCGCGCGGTCTTTGTCCACATGGCTTCCCAGAAATCGTGCGATCTGACATCCCACGGTATCACTTTCTTCTCCGACACATCGTTGTAATACCTGCCTATATTGAAAGTCATCTTTCCGACAGCGGAGGACTCTCCAAAAACCATAAACTTGGCGACATCTACGTAGGACAGTATGGACTGTGCCCACCCCTGGAATCTGGCGTATCCGGATTTGCCTACGTTAGGATAATCTACCATGGGCTGATACATGCCCCACTCTTCTTCGCCTTCGATATCGTACGCCGCTCTGCTGATTATTCTTCTTATATGATCCGCGGGGAATTCGTTCTTGTTATCGATCTGCGCGGCGAGCTGCATCTTCCTTTCCGGCTCTACATAATTACCGAGCTCATCGCGGAGGTATTCCGGAATATTATTGCCGTTTAAACTAACTAGAAACGCTCCGAGCTTAACAGATGCAAGCGTTCCCGCGGCATCCTTATATTTTATCTCACCGCTTTCCGATATGACTGATTCACCTTTTTCTTTTTCGAGCCTGCTTAAAGCTTTCTTCGTGCTAAGCACTCTCTTGATAACCAGGTCGCCTGACTTATGCTCCTTTCCGAACTCACCTCCCGTAAAAGTGCCTGTTTCTGGAACAAGGGTATCGCTATCATCTACGGCCTTCTTAAGAATATTGCCGTCCTCATCCAGTACAAATCCGGCTTCACTGCCTTCGACAATGGCATCGGCGACCATGCCTCTATTGGCATCGGTGATCCTGTATTTGGCCTGTCCGTCTATGGTTATATATATATCTTCGAACCTGCATAGGACTTTTCTGAACTTGTAAATCCCATTAGAGTCCTGGGCATATGTATCGTGTTTTGCAAGTATCTGAGACTGCGTCAGGTCGCCGGCTTCCCAGGACAACTCCCCTAACTTGCCGGCTGTTGACTCAATAACTACATCATCGACCACCTGCTCTTTTATCTGATCTGCCGCGATCGAGGCGTAAATATAAGGAGTTTCGTTCCATAGTATAAACTGTTTGTCTTTCTTGTGCTGAACAAGCTTTCCGTCTTTAATGCTGAATCCGTCTGCTTCGTTTAACAGATATCCGCCTGTCAGTTTTTTGGCATGCTTCTTTAATTCATCGCTCTCCGTTAAGGGCAATGTCAGGATCGCGGATTCGCTTATAAAATATTGCCTCTCCCTGCCGGTCTTGCCTATATTCATCTCTTCGATGTCTACTATATTACCTTCCTTTACGAACGCATCGGCCTCTTCCTGAGTTATGCCGCCTATGTACAAGTTGCCTTCCAGATCCTGTCTGAAGGTTCCTTTCTTACCCAATACGAGTCCTTCAGTGTCGGTTCTCTTCGAAATCGCATCCCCCGTAACAGGATCTTCAACCCAATTGCCTTTCTTTATCTTCTCCGTATTTTCGCTCGGCTTGGTCACCATGCCGTTTCCGTCAACTTCATCTATAAATCTGGATAACGGTTCCATCGAGATGCCGTTATAATTATCGAGTTCAAATCTCCTGCCATCCTGCTCTATTATCGGATCCGCAAATCCGGTGAGCGCGAATTCCGGCTCTTTCGACCTTGAAAGCGCGCCGCCTTTAAGCTCAAACGGCTCGTATTTCGTCTCTGTCGCATCCTGATCAATGTCTCTTAGCGTCGCGAATACTTTTCCTTTGCCATCGAGCAGATGGCCGTCTTTGGTCAGGCGCAGGGTCATAGGCTTACCGGTGGAGTCTTTCAGGTATACGATCTGTTCCGTAACGGCTATCGCCCTGATGTCCATAGACCTGCCGTCGAGCGCTATGAGACTTTTGCCTTTATGCTTTCTGTTCAGAAGAAGCCCGTATCTCGGGCTCTTCTCGTACATATCTTTATTCAGCAGCTTAACTCCGGTCACGTCATCATAAATATCTCCCTGAATGAGCCTGTATTTCTTTGAAGGATCGTTGGCATCGACATAGTAATTCTCCGTACTGACCCTGGCTTCGTAAGTACCCTTGTCTTTTATCGTCACCATCTTCTTTTTTCTGAAGAACTTATTCTCGTCTTCATACTTAAGGTATGTCTTCTCATCCGTAGCTTTGACCCCTATAGTCGGCCTGATGAAATGATCGGAGATAAGATCAAAATTCTCATCTCTGATAAATGTCTCCGGTTGAAGTATGGTACCGTCAATAAGCCTGGCCTCTCCGGTAGCCGGATCTATACTGTAACTGCCTTTTTTGGCTATCACGCCCTCTAAGAACTTACCATCGGAACCTATAGCGCCGGTCTTCTTTATCAATTTCTCCGGATGCGTGTCCGATATGGATGTATATACATGCGGGTGGTCCCATCCGTCCGCCAGGTATGTAAAGTCATCCCTGTAGCAATGCGGTTTCATACCGGCGAGATCCGATCGGCTGACCCCTCCGGCCGTATTCTTAAATATCGCGGCGACTTTACCGCGGCCGTACTTTCTCCTGGTGTCGAATATCTGCTTCAGCAGCTTGTTGAACGTGTCTTTGGTCTCCGCGCGATATCCGCTGTTCACCCTCATGGTTAGCATCAAGCTGTCCTCGGGATCTGCCGTCCAGCGGCGTCCGTCATCGTCTTTTTCTATATACGCGGCTCCGGGCGCCTCGACTTTTACTTTATGAATGTTGCCCTCGAAAGACCTGAGGCTTGTGCCCATCATCGTATCGAGTTCCTGGTCGTCTCTTATAGCCCCGAGATCGTATATGCCCGTAAAATATTTCTTCGGGATCCTCTTCGTTCGTTCAATCAGCTTATAAGACGGTATATCCCATGCCGGAGTTTTCTTAAATACGCTTATCGCCGCGGCTGCCGCGTAGACTATGAGCGACATGAGTATATCGGCCATAACATAGTTGCAATATGTAAATAGCACCGCCGCTATTAACAGGATAGCCGATACCGAAGTGGTCCATCCCAATGTATAATATAGATATATGAATGTGGTGCCGCTTGCCAGTAGAGCCACGGCAAGGTTAAACGCCCTGGCATTCAGGTCATTCTCACGTTCTTTAATGCCCTCTACCGGTTTGAATAAATTCTTGATCCTGGCGCCCGTGATCAACAGCCAGCTCTTAATCACATCGATTGTGCGGCTTATCACTATATATAGGAGAGCGGCTGTCAATAAGCCCACTATCACATTATTCATCGCAAATCCGGTGAACGCGCCTGAGTACCACATAAAGATCCCCACCGGGGAAAATATCGGAAGTAGTTTTAAGATGGGCTTTATAAAGAATGTGATTGTTTTATAGAGCTGCTTGACCACCGGTATATTGAGAGTCGTCGATGTCGGCTGCGTCATATAGAAGAGCAATGTATCGCGCATTCTCGCTATAAACAGCGGAATCTTGAACTGCTTATCTGCAAGAGCGAACCGTCCGGCGAAAAATTTGACGGTTAGATAGAATATTACGATCGCCGTTATGGCGGAGGCTATAAACATAAGGCTTGAAGGAGCAATTAATAGTGTGAATCGCGTATTACTATTAAAGCTGTACAATATGAAGGCCGTAATGCCCAGTTTCAATCCGAATACAATAACACCATTAAAGAATTTGCCAAGGGCGCTAAGAATCTTTTGACCGGTAGCTCCCGGGGCCGGCGGAACTGCGGGTGTCGCGGAGGTTGGGGCAGGGGTGCCGGGGCCCGGGGGAGCCGGCTGTCCGCCGACAACTCTCAACGCTGCTTTCTTCGCGTCACTCGCCTTTTTCCATCCCCATAACCTGGTTGCAATACCTATAATAGCAAGAACACCGAGCACGGCGCCTGTTGCCGCCATCGTCCGTTTAAATGCGGTCTGATCCCCTTCTATAAGAGCGGCCTTTTTATCCTGAAGTTCTTTTACTATCCCCCTTACACCATTATCAATATCGGATATTACTACGGATACTTTCCTTACTACTTCTCCGCTATCTTCCCCATGCTGCAGCCTTAAAAAATTTCTCGCTATAACCTGATCCGCGGCATCATCTAACATCTCTTTTGATAATTCCGGGAATATTTTAGTCACCCTCTGTCTCGCGTCCGCCTGGAGGATCTTGTATTCGCGTTCAATATGAGATTTTATAAACCAAGCCCAGTAAGCATCCACCGACACTTTAACATTCTTAGCCAGCAGTTTATATGACGCCGAATTAAGGTCAATACCCACCTCGGGTATTTCAACAATATCAATGATCTTATTTCTATCGAGCCTGTCCTGATCAAAAAATACAAGCATATCGAACGCGCTTCTTGTGAGCTTCATATTCGCGCGCTGTTCAATATCCTCTGAAGTATATTCGCCTTCTTTTTTTAATTCTTCATCTATGCGCTTCCTCATATCAATGACCTTGTCCACCAGCATAACGAAGGCGCTCGGATGGATATTTCTCTCCCGCATCCTGCTCACTATGCCGTCTATTATCTTTTCGACTCTGGCATTCTCTCCGGCATCCGCGGAGCCTCCGACTCCCATCCTGAGAAGCTGGCCCCTCACCATTTCAGCCTCCCGCTTTATGGCTTCATCGGTAAGCCTTCTCTCCAGCGGCTTAGGAGGCTCGACCAGGTTGGTATCGAGAGTGAGGCCGAGTATATAGAGGATGCTCTTTATATCTACCTTATATCCCTTTGCAAGAAGGTCGCTATGTATCTGCACTACCCGACTAATAGCTATGTTTACTGGTAGGTCCTTTTTTTCAGAATATGCCTGCATTATCTCCGGCATACTGCCCCCGGTGGGAAGCCCTATATCTTCGGGATGAATTGGCATCATGCCGTTAACTATCATATGGCTTACTAATATCTCGGCTTGCAAGTCAGTGACCGACTCGTTACGTCCGGTCCTGGCCAATACCTCATTCATCCGATCACGAATATACTGACTGTAGACCAGCTGCGTCCTTATATAATCGATCGTCCATCCGTCAAGATCCATCTTCATTACGTAATACTTCACCTTGGCCTCGTCTATCGGAACGCCGAGTTCTATATAGACCTTTCTTACCTCTTCCGGTTTTAAATACGCCTCATCCAATACCTCCTCTGCCGTCTTGCCGGAGGAGAGCATAACTTTCTGGAAGTACCATATAAGATCGGCATCAGTGGCATCTATCTTCTTGCCGCCGGGGAGCTTGTCGGGATTTTCGTTGATAGCGGTTATAGCTTTCAGTATCTCTTCTTTCGCGTAATCCAGATCTTTTTTCCTTAGCGCTGCCGCTTCAGCTTTTCCTTCTTCGGTGTCATCCTTTGGCTCTGCTTTCGTTAAAAATTTTATTGCCCGGACCCTTCTTGTTTCTACCTTGTTCTTTTCACTCGATAGCCATCTATCAAGCTCCGCCTCATTTCTCTTAGCCCATATCTTGTTTCTGGCGGCCAGACCTCTTACCTTAACAGCCTTATCATCGACTATATCTGCAGTAACAATAGCTATACTATCGACTATGAGCGGAAGGACTATGGCATCGAGCGCTACAACATCTTTTTGAA
>CAZHIO010000048.1:0-6352 GCA_964532615.1 uncultured Planctomycetia bacterium | reverse complement strand
ATCGACTAGTGTTACGTGCAAGGGTACGGGACACAGCCTCGATTAGGAAAAAAGGCGAAGGAGCGGCAGGACCCGAATTTTAGCTGACAGAGCGAAAAATCATTATTGACTTTACTATAATCCGGTGTTATCATAACTCCTTGAAAAGCAGCGCTTTATGATAGATAAAAAAACAGAATCCGACATCAAGACTGTGAACAGCTTTTTGGAGTTCTGGACGAAATTCCACTCCATTTACGTCGAAGCTGTATCTAAAGAAATAATATCCGACGAGGACGAAGCCAAATTTCTGGGAGTCCGAGACGTCATAAAGAGCAAGTACGAAGCTCTGAGCAACAGCCTTGAATTCAAATACGCTTCGCATTCGCGCCTGACGGATCCCGTTGAAGGCGTTCTCGCTATAAGCGGCATCAGGCTGATGTCGGAAAAGAGCCTTAAGAAGCTGAGCGACGACTGGAGGGATTCGTACGTTTTTCTTAACAGCATCGCTGAGCGCCTGAAGAATAAGAAGAGACGATTAGGGGGATTTAATCCGATGGCCGTATCCATAAAAAGATTCTTTGAGAGTAAGGCCGAAATGTTCGGCAAAAGGGAGACGAAATGACAAAAAAAGACATTGTGATGAAGATATCGGAAGAGACCGGCATAAAGCAGATAGACGTTAAAGCCGTGGTGCAGCTTACGCTCGATCATATCATCGGCTCTCTTGCCTCCGGTGAGACCGTGGAATTGCGGAACTTTGGAGTATTTAAAGTTAAATCCAGAAAATCGAGGATAGGCAGAAATCCTAAGACCGGGACTACTGTACCTATACCCGAGAGAAAAGTCGTTTCGTTCAAAGTCGGCATGGTAATGAAGAAGAAGGTAAAATAAGTGGAATATAGATCCGTAAGAGGTATGGACGATCTTCTCCCCGATGACGCCTGGATCTGGCATGATCTGGAGGCTTCAGCCAGGAGGGAGTTTGAATCTTCGGGATATTCCGAGATACGAACCCCTATACTCGAGGAGACCTCCGTATTCGTGCGAGGCATAGGCGAGACCACGGATATAGTGACGAAAGAGATGTTCACTTTCTTAGACAGGAAAGAGCGCTCTTTAACGATGAGGCCTGAAGGTACCGCGCCCATAGTCAGGGCGTATATAGAACACGCTCTTCTTGAGCGCTCACCGATAAACAGATTATATTACATAGGCCCCATGTTCAGGGCGGAGCGCCCCCAGAAAGGACGCTTGAGGCAGTTCTTTCAGATCGGCGCCGAAGTGATAGGTTCGAGTTCGCCCTACGCCGATATAGAGGTTATATTGCAGATAGTCAATATGATGAAGCGGTTCGGCCTCCGTGATTACAACATAAAGCTGAATACGCTCGGTTGCAAAAGCGATAAAGCTAAGTACGCCGGCAGCTTAAAAGATTATCTTAAAGATAAGAGCGCGCGGCTATGCGATGATTGCAGATCAAGAATGGATAAGAATGTGCTGAGGGTGCTCGATTGCAAGAACGAGAGCTGTAGGGATGTCGCAAGCGGAGCACCCGGCGTTTCAGAAAGCTTATGCGCTGAGTGCGGCGGACACTTTAAAAAGGTTAAAGACGGCCTGCGCTTTTTAGGAGTAAAGTTCGAGGAAGCGAAGAATCTGGTAAGAGGATTGGACTATTATACGGGCACTGTTTTTGAAATAACGCATGGATCATTGGGCGGCCAGGATGCTTTAGGGGCCGGCGGAAGATATGATAACCTGGTGAAAGATATGGGCGGAGCCGATGTGGCTGCGGTAGGTTACGCGCTGGGTATCGAAAGGATCATAATAGCGCTTAAGGCCGAAGGCAAGACGCCGGCGATCGAAGATGTCGTATATATAGTCACGATGGGCGACGAAGCTAAATTTCGCGGGATCGCGCTCGCGCAGAATATCAGGGACGGAATGCTTTCGAAGAAAGTGGTTGTACTGACGGATATAGCTGAGACATCGCTGAAGTCTCAGCTCAGGAGCGCGGATAAGAATAAGGCGAAGATCGTCATAATGATAGGGGAGGATGAATTGAAACAAGGTAAGGTTATTATAAAAGATATGAGCGGAAAAGAGCCTCAGGCTATGGTCGATTTCGAAGCTGTTCCGGAGGAAGTGAGGAAGCGATTATGTTAAGGACTCATACTTGCGGAGAGCTTAATGACAGCAATATCGGCAACTCCGCCACTTTATGCGGTTGGGTAGGCTCCAGAAGGGATCACGGAAATCTTATATTCATCGACATACGCGACGCATATGGCCTCACGCAGGTCGTATTCAATCCAAAGGCCGCGGCGGATCTTCATAAAAGAGCCGAGGAACTGAGGTCGGAATTTGTAATAAGAGTAAGCGGCAATGTCGGGAGAAGGCCGCCGGGCACGGAGAATCCGAAGATCTCCACCGGCAGCATAGAGCTTGCGGCGGAGAGTCTGGAGATATTGAACAAGGCCGCTACGACGCCTTTTGAGATAGTCGATGACGCCGCCGTTACGGAGGAGAGCCGCCTTAAATACAGGTATCTGGACTTAAGGCGCTCAATGATGCAGAAGAATCTCAGGCTCAGGCATAAGGTCTGCAAGTGCGCGCGCGACTATTTCGATTCGCGAAACTTTGTAGAGGTCGAGACGCCGATACTGACCAAGTCCACGCCGGAAGGCGCCAGGGACTACCTTGTACCGTCGAGAGTAAATCCCGGGATGTTCTACGCCCTTCCGCAGTCGCCTCAGCTTTTTAAGCAGATACTGATGGTCTCGTCGTTCGACCGCTATTTTCAGATAGCGAAATGTTTCAGGGATGAGGATCTGAGATCGGACCGACAGCCCGAATTCACACAGTTCGATATAGAGATGTCCTTTGTTACGGAGGAAGACATATTTGAGATATCGGAAGGATTGATGAAGAAGCTCTTTAAAGACGCGATAGGATACGACCTCAAAACCCCTTTTCCGAGATTGAAATACGCCGAATCCATGGCAAGATACGGCTGCGATAAACCCGATATAAGGTTCGCCTTGGAGCTCGTCGAGATAACCGGCATAGTAAAGGATTCCCAGTTCAAGATATTCCGCGATGTGGCAGCCAAAGGCGGCAAAGTTATGGCTATAAACGCCAAGGGCTGCGCGCAGTATTCCCGCGGCCAGGTCGATGAATTGATCGAATTCGTTAAAGGGTACGGCGCTAAAGGCCTCGCTAACTTTAAATCTGAAGCCGGCTCGCTCTCTTCCCAGATCGATAAGTTCTTCTCCAAAGAAGAGCTTCAGGCGATAAGGAGCTCTCTTGGCGCTTCCGACGGTGATATGATATTCATAGTCGCCGACAGACAGCGGGTCGCGTACGACGCTATGGCCGCTTTACGCAAGCTGCTGGGCAAGCGGCTGGGTCTTATCGACGAGAAATCGTTCGAGTTCCTGTGGATCACGGACTTCCCGCTATTCCAATACAGCGAGGAAGATAAGAGATGGGTGTCGGAGCATCATCCGTTCACGGCGGTGCATGCGGAAGACGTAGGGCTCTTAGAGAAGGGCGAATCGCTGGATAAAGTCAGATCACGTTCATACGATCTTGTTATAAACGGCACCGAGATCGGCTCGGGAAGCATAAGGATACACGACCGCCAGATGCAGGAGCTTATATTTAAAACGATAGGTATCGACGACGAACAGGCGAAGGTAAGGTTCGGCTTCCTGCTTGACGCTTTCAGATATGGCGCGCCGCCCCACGGAGGCGTTGCGTTCGGACTGGACCGTCTCATGACGCTATTCCTCGGACTGGATTCGATACGCGATGTGATAGCGTTCCCTAAGACGCAGAAAGCTTTCTGTCCTATGACCAGCGCTCCGTCGGCCGTAGATGAAAAGCAGCTGAACGAGCTGAACATAAAGATAAAGATATAGAGAGTCCTCACGAAAAATGGCAGGTAACGTAGTAGCTATAAATCAGAACAGATCTTATCGTATCGACCTCGAGGGCGCCGAGAAGATAGCTCGGAAGATATTGAAGATATTGAATAAAGAGAAAGCCGCGGAGCTTGAGCTGATATTTGTCGACGATAAATCCATAAAGAAGCTGAATAAGAAGTATAAATCCGAGAACAGATATACGGACGTTCTGAGTTTCAGGATCGACAGGAGGGAGTTCGGGTATAAGGCTTTTCTCGGAGAGATCATAATATCGCTGGATACGGCCAGAAAAAATTCCGTGATCTACGGCACCCTTTTCGCGAATGAAGTGGCCCTTTATATTATACATGGCATCCTGCATCTGTTCGGATATGATGACGAAAAATCCGGCCAGAGGCGCAGGATGGAGAAGCGGCAGGATCGTATTTTGGGTGAAATATGCCGGTCAAAAAACTTGTAAAAAGTCTTAACGCAGCGGCGGAGGGCTTCATATATGTCCTGAAGACAGAGCGCAATATGAGGACGCATTATCTCACCGGGTTATTCTTCATCATCTTCGGTATCTATCTTAAATTCAAAGCCATAGAGATAATCGTCCTCTCGATCACGGTATCCATGGTGCTTATCACGGAGATGATAAATACCGCGATAGAGCTGACGGTCGATATCATAAGGCCTGAATTCCATCCGCTGGCCCGCATAATTAAAGATGTCTCAGCCGGAGCTGTCCTGATCAGCGCTATTAACGCCGTCATAGTGGGATACGTATTATTCATTATGAAGATGCCATTTCATGTCGACAGGCATATTATGAATGTAAGGAATTACCCCTGGCACTTCACTTTTATCGCGCTGATACTGGTCTTCGGCACGAGCATAGCGATAAAGATATTATTCCATAAAGGAACGCCGTTTCGGGGTGGTATGCCATCGGGGCATTCCGCCGTCGCCTTTGCAATATGGACTATAATCGCTTTCTTCTCTAGCAACTCTATCGTAATAGCGCTTACATTCCTTATGGCGTTCCTGATAGCCCGCCATAGGGTGAAAGATTCGGTTCACACGCCGCTGGAAGTGATAGCCGGCGCCCTCCTCGGGGTACTCCTCACAACTTTAATATTCCAGATATTCCGCTGATACAATGTCTATACAGAAGAACGATGGGATAGTGCTTCGCCGTCAGGACTTAAGAGAGACGAGCATGGTGGTTACTTTTTATACCCGCGACTTCGGTAAGATAAAAGGCATAGTCCGCGGCGTTAGGGGCCCAAGGGCCGGATACGGCGGAGCGGCTTTCGAACCATTCGCTCTCGACAGTATAATATTCTATGAAAGAAAGGGAGGCGATGTCTTTACCGTCTCCCAATGTGACCTTCTCGATTTCTTCAATCCTATAAGGGGTTCTTTGGAGAAATTATCCTACGCCGCTTATATCGTCGAACTGCTCGACTCCGTTACGGGTTTCTCGGATAAGAATTCCGAAATATTCGAACTTACGCTTAACAGCCTAACCCTCCTCGCGGGATCCTCCAGTTCCAGGCGCGCGGCGCGCATATTCGAGATCAAGCTCTTGAGCCTGCTCGGGCTCATGCCGAATCTGCAGGAGTGCGCGAATTGCGGCGGCGACCACGGATCGGATCCGAGATTCAGCCTGCATCACGGCGGTCTTGTATGCAGGGGGTGTCTGCATACCGATAAGATGGCAGTCTCGATATTGCCGGGCACGGTAAAGTATATGGAGCATATACGTTCGTCATCGTTTGACAGGGCCGCGATGGTAAAGGTCTCGACCGATGTCGGCAAAGATCTGGAGAGAGCTCTCCGCAGGTTCCTCGACTACCACATAGAGCGCCGCCTCAAGACGGTCCAATTTATCAGAGATATAGAGTAATCCCATCGGTTTGTTGTGCTACTTGCCGCATCATACCTAAGCCTCGTTATGTGAGCACTGAAAATATCTCCCCTTGAGGCAATGCAGATGCAGTAGCCCAGGCTTAAGCCTGGGCTACTGCATTACTGTATTCAATGGGGCCGGCCTTTTGTTCGGCCGTGAAGGGGGCGGGCAAATAACTCGGCCCCGTGGAAGGGGCCTCGAACAATTTGCCCGCTTTTAATATCAAAATATTGTTATATATAACCCCTTCACGTCCTCTCAAAAAGCCTGATATTTTCAATGTGCTCACCTATAACTTCGGCTTAGGTATTCTTGCCCGACAACCCTAACAATTAAATATTTTGTTCGTTATAAACTGTAGCGGCAGAACTTTTGGCACCTTGCTATTGCGCTCTTTATCTGAGTATAGGCTAAAATTCGGTTGGCGTTATTTTGTGTACGGATAGCCCCTCCGGGTGGGTGTTGAGCGGGGCGTCGAAAGTCGCGAGCGGGCACGGATTTTTGGCCCTATTACTACTGTATGCCAAAAAGAGCGAGCGACCTTTTCAGA
>CAZHIO010000047.1:0-6406 GCA_964532615.1 uncultured Planctomycetia bacterium | reverse complement strand
TGTATCCAGCGCGATATCCGATATATTCGACAAAGTGGGTAAAGTCACCAGCGGAGAGAAACCTATCATAGAGTCGATGAACGATTACGATATGGATTCCTCGGGACGAACAATACCAAAAAAACGCGGCGATACCGGAAAACGCTCTGCCTTAGAAGAGAAGCTTGGCGACTAACAGCATCTATTCCAGTTCGTTCGGCGCGGAAAGCGATCAAAGAACAATGGATGGAATGCTGATAGTCAACAAACCTCAGGGCATGACGAGCCACGATGTTGTGGATGTCGTAAGACGGATATTCGGCACTAAGAGAGTGGGGCACGCCGGCACGCTCGATCCGATGGCGACGGGCGTTCTTATAGTCATGATAGGCAAAGGCACTAAACATTCACAGGCGTTGAGCGCCGATGAGAAAGAGTATAGCGCCACGCTTACTCTTGGCGGGCGATCCTCTACCGGAGACGCCTGGGGAAAGATAGAACCCGCCGGCAAGGTTTGTAATTTTAGCGATGAAGAGATCATATCGGTATTTAAGCGATTTGAAGGCGAAAGCGCGCAGGTCCCGCCGGCTTATTCCGCAAAAAAGATAAAAGGCGTTAAGATGTATCATCTTGCCAGAAGAGGCGAGAAGATAGAGCCCAAGGCCCACAAGATATATATAAAAGCGATCTCGATATCCGGCATTCACCTTCCCGAAGTCTCGTTTAACCTCACATGCTCTAAGGGCACTTATGTGAGACAGATCTGTGTCGACATCGGGGAGATCCTCGGCTGCGGCGGATATCTCTCCAGGCTCGAGCGGACCCGCTCCGGACATTTCGCTATAAGCCAGGCGGATTCTTTGGATAGTCTTAAGCTTATGAGTATGGAGAGGCTGGCGGAAAGGCTTCTGCCTTTATGAAGACAATATACGGTTTGCGCGGATATAAGGCTCCTCTCAAGGGGACGGTTCTTGCTATCGGCGTATTTGACGGCGTACATACAGGGCATAAAGAGATAATAAGCAGGGCCGTTGCAGCCGCCCGTAAACGCAACATTGAAAGCGTGGTGCTTACATTTGACCCGCATCCGGCAAAGATCCTTAGATCTGAGGTCCGGGTCCGGAGCCTTATGTCTCTTGAGCATAGGATAAGGATCATAGAAGATCTCGGCGTTGACAGTCTGATTGTAATGCGCTTTAGCCCTGCAATGGCGAATATAGAGCCGGAAGATTTTGTGAGAAATGTGCTGGTCCGAAAGCTCGGCGTAAGAGAGATATGCGTAGGAGATAATTTTTATTTTGGCAGGAGAGGCCGTTCAGGCGTTAATGAATTGAGAAAACTCGGCAGGTCTTTAGGTTTTTCAGTTAATGTCGTCAAACCGATCAGGGTCGGTAATAATATAGTAAGCTCGAGCCGCATACGTAAGCTTATAACTTCAGGCCGATTACGTGAAGCTTCTAAGATGATTGGAAGAAGAGTCTCGGTTCTCGGCACGGTTATAGGCGGGGCCAGACTTGCCAGAGAGTTAGGGTATCCGACAGCGAACCTTAATCCGCATCATGAAGTTATTCCTCCCGGTGGAGTCTATGCGGTACGCGTGAGATTCAAAGACAAGATATATAGAGGGGTGCTGAACATCGGGCTGAGGCCTACATTTTACGCGCCAAGAGACCGGGAACCGGCGATAGAGGTGCATATATTCGGTTTTAAGGGAAAGATCTACGGCCGGCTCTTAGAGGTCTTATTTGTAAAAAAGCTTAGAGATGAAATCGCTTTTGCCGGAAAACTTCAGCTTATCGAACAGATAAAGAAGGATGAAAAAGACGCTAAAATAGCGCTAAAACAGATAGTGGCATGATGCAGTAAGCCACGCTCCTCCCCGCGCTACACGAGGAAGATATTATACTGTAATACCAAAATGATAATGTCGTATTCTGCCAAAGTAGAAGTGTCGTATTCAGGCAATGGTATAATCCATGATCCACAAGGAGGATATCATGCCGGGAGAGGACACTATCACGATGGCTCAGCACGAATTAAGACGGCTTTATGTTATTCGTAAGACAATCGATCGGGTTATAACGCAGAAGCATGCCTCAGAGACAATCGGTCTATCCTTGCGGCAAGTACAGCGGATAGTTGCCTGTGTAAGGCTGGAGGGCGATAAAGGCATTATCCATAAGTCGCGAGGTCGGTCATCGAACAGATCAATACCCGATGCGACTCGTCGGAAGGTTTTAACGCTTTTTAAAGCTACCTATCACGATTTTGGTCCGACATTAGCATCTGAGAAGCTCTTTGAAAGGGACAAGATAAAGATAAACGATGAGACGCTTCGCCTCTGGCTCATAGAAGAGGGTATCCCGTATAAGGAGCGCAAGAAGCGCCCTCATCGCCAGTGGCGTGAACGTAAAGCATGTTTTGGCCAGATGGTTCAGATGGATGGCTCGCATCATGCCTGGCTTGAGGATAGGGGTCCTAAATGCGTCTTCATGGGTTATATCGATGATGCCACCGGTATTCCCTTCGGCAGGTTCTACACGCATGAAGGGACGAACCCTGCAATGGATAGCCTGAAGCGCTATATCATACGCTATGGCATACCGCAGAGCATATATCTTGATAACCATACAACCTACAAGTCGCCCAAGAAGCAATCGATCGAGGATGAGCTTAAGAATGAGATTTCTCTCAGCCAGTTTGAACGCGCGGCCGATGAGCTGGGCATTAGAGTTATTCATGCCGATTCTCCTCAGGCCAAAGGAAGGGTGGAGCGGATCTTCAGAACCTTCCAGGATCGCCTTGTAAAAGACCTGAGGCTCGAAGGCATCAAGACGAGTGATGAGGCGAATAACCACTTAAGGTACTTTTTGCCGAAGTACGCCAAAAGATTCGCTGTAAAAGCCCGTAAGACGGGAGATCTGCACCGTCCGATACCCGACGGTATGGATATAGATGGGATACTCTGTATTAAGACCCCTCGAGTGCTCAGGAACGATTTTACAGTTACTCATGATCGGAAGCTATATCAGATCCTCGATAATGTTCGGACCAAGAAGCTGATAGTCGAAGATAGGCTGAATGGTTCCGTGGTTATTAGTCATAAAGGCGAAGCTCTTGGATTCAAAGAGATAGTCGTCCGCTCAAAAAAGGAGGAGCCTAAATCGGCATACGCGTTTAAGTTAAAGCGGGTCTATGAGCCGGTTCCGGCCAACCACCCATGGAGAAGCTTTAAGATCAACTCACACTATCAACAGTACCAACAAAGAGAAAAAGTCGCCCAAAAAGAGAAAGGGCTACTACTAACGGTAGCATAAGATACGACGTTTCTACTTTGGTAACTATACGACATTTCTATTTTGGCTTGACAGAGGAAGATATTATACTTGACATCATACGCATAATATAGTATAAAAGGTTCAGACTTTCACGGGTGAGAAAGTGGGTTTATACATAAACCCACTTTTTTTTCGCCAAATGCATTCGGATTTATCGTATAAAATAGACATGGGGAAGGCCATGGATCAGGAAGATATAGTCAGCAAGGTGACGGAGATGGTGCTGCCGTTTTTGAGCAATAGCGGCATAGAACTGGTCGAGATGACTTACAGGCGCGAGCAATCGGGCATGACTCTGAGGCTTCTGGTAGATACCCCGCGCGGAATTCTTATAGAAGAGTGCGAATCGGTGAACGCCTGTTTGAGCGACATGCTCGACAAAGACGATATCATCGGCGAACATTACGTGATAGAGGTCTCCTCGCCCGGCCTCGATAGGCCTATAAAGTCCTACAGTGATTTTAAAAGATCGATAGGTAAAGAGCTTGTAGTGACCACGTACGGACCGATTGACGGAAGCAGGACTCATACAGGATCGCTCATCGGGATGGACGCCGACAAGATAGCGCTGGAAGCCGGCGGAGTCAGCATCGTGATACCGCATGATAAGATAGCTATGGCGAAGTTGAAGATAGAATTTTAAACGGAGCATATAAAATGAATAATTCAGAGTTGTTGGGCGTTCTGGAAAATATAGAGCGCGAAAAAGGTATAAATAAAGAGTATCTTTTTAAGGCGATAGAATCCGCCATGTCGAGCGCGGCCAAGAAGATATTCGGCGGCAAAGACGCCGAAGTTACGGCGGTTATCGACCGCCAGACCGGTTCCTTGAAGATAATAAGCGACGGCAAGGAGATAAAGAGCGCAGAATTGGGCAGGATCTCGGCTCAGACCGCAAAACAGGTGATAATGCAGAAGATACGCGAAGCCGAGCGCGATATAGTATTTGACGATTATCAGAAAAGAGTCGGCAATATCACTAACGGCACCGTGCACAGGTTCGAGAAGGGAGATATAATTATCGACCTCGGGAAGACCGAAGCGCTTCTTCCCAAGTCACAACAGTCCCCGAAGGACCGTTATAAACAGGGTGATAGGGTCAGGGCGTATATTTTAGAAGTTAACAAGACTTCACATGGTCCGCAGATAGTCTTATCCAGATCCGACGCGGCGTTCGTAAAGAAGCTGTTCGAGATCGAAGTCCCGGAGATAGCCGACGGCATAGTCGAGATAAAGGCCATAGCCAGGGAGGCCGGCGAAAGGACTAAATTCGCGGTATGGTCTAAAGATGATAAGATCGACGCTGTGGGCGCCTGCGTAGGCATGAGGGGACAGCGGGTTAAAGATATCGTCAGGGAGCTTCAGGGTGAGAGGGTAGACATAATACGCTGGAGCGACGACCTGAAAGAGTATGTTAAGGCAGCTGTTTCGCCTGCTGAGACGAGCGAAGTAAAGATCGACAAAGAGCACAAGAAGATCGAAGTCGTAGTAGCTGATGACCAGCTTTCGATAGGCATAGGTAAGCACGGTCAAAACATCAGGCTTGCGTCAAAGCTCGTTGGGTGGGAGATGGATATACGAGGCAAAGAGAATAAAGCCAGAGCTATATTTGCGGATAAGCCTTCAAATCCTGATGCCGGATCGGAAGAAGGATCCCGAGAGGGAGCTGAAAAATCAGACGCCGCGCAAATTAAGATATCGGATATAGAAGGAGTAGGTCCCAAAACGCAGAGGACCCTGGTGGCGGCAGGTTATGATACCGTAGAGAAGATAAAGTGCCTTGCGATAGAAGATCTGCTGCAAATTGAAGGTATAGGCAAAAAAACGGCTGAAAAAATAATCAAATCAGCGAAAGAGATATAATGGTAAAAAAGAGCGGCGAAAAAGAGGCTAAGGGGACTAAAGAGAAGGCTAAAAAGACCGCTGTAAAAAGCTCAGGCCTCTCTGCCGGCGCCTCGGCGTTACCGGCGAAAGCCGTTAAATCCAGGGTAAAGAATGTAGTCGATAAGCCGGCCGAAAGGACGCCTGTCGCGAAGAAGAAGGTAATTCGCCCGAAGACCGCTCCAAAGAAAGCCGCCGAAAAGATTAAAGAGGTTGAATCCGTAATCGTCGAAGAGGTAAAGACCGTTTTAAAGAGCGTTCCTAAAAATATTCCGATATCCGGAGTGAAGATAGAGCCGGCTCCGGAGCCGATCAAAGTTCAAATTCCGGAAGTCCATAAAGAGCCGGAAAAACTCCATGTCGATAAAATTGTGACACAACCTGCTGCTCCGACGGTCGAGAAAGCGGAGATCGAGCAACCCGCCGCAGAAAAGGCTGAGCCGGAGGCAAAGGTCGTCGAAATGAAGGTTTTAGAGTTCGACTTGCCCGTGCCGCTGAAAGATTTTGCGATAAAATTAGGAGTGAAACCCAACGAGATAATACTCGACCTGATGGCTAAGAATATATTCGCGACAATTAATCAGAATTTAGGAGAAGAGCTGGTAATCGGATTGTTGAAAGCCAGAGGTATAGGGTTCCGTAAACCCGCTAAGATAGAGGAGCAGGTCTCGAAAGAACATACCGAGATGGAGGCGAAGCAGGATCTAAGCCATATCGCAACTCGGCCTCCGGTAGTCACGTTTATGGGTCATGTCGACCACGGCAAGACGAGCCTTCTCGACTTCATCAGGAAGACGCGCGTTGCGGATAAGGAAAAGGGCGGCATAACTCAGCATATAGGCGCGTACGAAGTTAAGCTGAGGAACGGTTCGGTAACTTTATTAGACACGCCGGGCCATGAGGCTTTCACCGCCATGAGAGCGCGCGGGGCTAACGCTACCGATATAGTGGTTCTTGTAGTCGCCGCGGACGACGGCGTTATGCCGCAGACAAGAGAAGCCCTCGATCATGCCAGAGCCGCAAGCGTGACTATCGTAGTGGCGCTTAACAAATGCGATCTTCCGAGCGCAAATATCGATAAGGTAAAAGGGCAGTTGAGCCAAATCGGGTTGAGCCCCGAGGATTGGGGCGGCAAGACCGTAGTGTTGCCGGTATCCGCGAAGACCGGCGAAGGAGTCGACGCTCTCTTAGAAATGCTTCTGCTGGAG